>NZ_DOPT01000033.1:92232-94034 GCF_003512625.1 Herpetosiphon sp.
TCCCGCCTAGAGGCGGGACGGAAGGGTGGTGATCACAAACGCTGATTAACAAGCTAGGCTTGAAAAAAGGAAGAATCAGGGATGCGAGCACATCGGCAATTCTGAATGGCGTGAACCAATTCATTTAAGCGCTAGAACCTAGTGGAGTAGTTTCAATGAAAGTAACATTTCGTGTGCCACGCTTCGATGCTGCCACCGATTTTACCGCCAAATATCAGGTCTATCATGTTGAGGTAAATCAATTTACCACGATTCTTGATGCCTTGAATATCATCAAAGACGAGCAAGATAGCAGCTTGACCTTTCGGCGTGGCTCGCAATCGGGCATCGATGGCTCGTGTGGCATGATGATTAATGGCCGCAATCGCTTGGCCTCGACCACCCGTGTGCTGTCCTTAAATAGCACTGAAATTGCCGTGGGACCATTACCAGGTTTCCCAGTCATTCGCGATTTAGTGGTTGATTTCGATTCGTTCTTTGCCAAAGATGCAGTGATGTTGCCCTATTTGGTCACCGACATCGCCAAGCCTGCTGATGGCAAGGAGCGCTTGCAAAGCCCCAAAGATGCTAACCGCATCGCCTTGGCTGCTAGCTGTAATCAATGTGGTTGCTGTACCTCGGCCTGCCCAGTTCACTGGAGCAACGGCGAATATTATGGCCCATCAGCATTAACTCGCGCCTATCGCTTTGTCGAAGATTCACGCGATACCGCGATTAAGGCTCGCTTGGATATTGTTGGCTCAGAAACCGGCGTTTGGCGCTGCCATACCGTGTTCAACTGCTCAGAATGCCCTAAGTCGATTCCCAATGGCGAAAATATTCAAGCCCTCAAGCGCAAAATTATGCTCAACAAAATTGGCCTTGGGCGGATTGAAGTTAAAGTTGCTCGAACCGAAGCAACTGTCTAAATTCCATGACTGGGCAATCATCAATTCAAACATTGCTGCGCCATTGGCTCAAGCTGTTTGCCTTGGCGATTGCCCAGTTGGTTCAATATTTCGTCAAGCCACCAAACCAGCTAGCAATGAATGTAGATCAAGCACCACCTATGCCTATTACCCCAACTGACCAACCAGAAATTGAAGCCGAATCGTGCTCAATTGAGGTAGTTGCAAACCCTGAGTTTGAGCCTGCTGTTTTGATTGAGCCAGTTGAATCGCCATCGCCAATGCCAACCCTGACCGAGCATTTACACCCTGATTTATTGCTGCGAGCCGAGGCTGTGCTGTTTGTCGCCGGTGATCCGGTTGAATATGCGACCTTGGCCAATGCCCTCGAATTGCGTGAGCAGGACATTCCGCTGTTAATTGCGGATTTACGCCAGCGCTTCGCTGGGCGCGGCATTCGGTTGCAAGATCAAGCTGGCACCTTGCAATTAGTTAGTGCGCCCGAAGCCACCAGCGCCCTCGAACGCTTTCTAGGGGTCAGCCAACCGCAAAAACTCTCACCAGCAGCACTTGAGGTTTTGGCAATTATTGCCTATCGTCAGCCAGTAACGCGGGCTGGGCTTGAGGCAATTCGTGGGGTCGATTCGAGTGGCGTTGTACGTTCGCTCTTGGCGCGTGAATTAATTTATGAGGTTGGGCGGGCTGAAACGATTGGCCGCCCAGTGCTTTATGGCACAACCAGCCAATTTTTGCATATTTTTGGGATTACCAGTTTAGCTGAATTGCCAGCCTTTAATTTTGAACGCCAAGCCCCAACCGACCCCGATGCAGCTCAAGAACGACTGTTTTAAGCGATTTTGTTGGATTACCCCTGCTCGTACTCTGTGATATGTGACACCTTGCGTCATAAACCTG
>NZ_DOPT01000033.1:94092-101144 GCF_003512625.1 Herpetosiphon sp.
CTTGCGTCATAAACCTGCTTAGGGTATGATCAAGTTATAATGACTGTGCGCCTTCAACGGAGAACGCCAACATGACGCAATCAGATAGCCTTCGCTCGTTTGGTCTGTATATTGACGGAGCTTGGGTCGCGGCCAGCGATGCTGCTAGCGAAACCCTGTACAACCCCGCGACGGGCGAGCCAGTTGCCCAAGTAGCGCGGGCCACCATTCACGACATTGATCGAGCGGTTGGAGCTGCGCGGAAGAGTTTCGATATTGGTTCGTGGGCGCAAATGCGGCCTGTTGATCGCGCTAAAACGATCGAGGCGATTGCCGATTTGCTCGAAGAAAACACCGACGAATTGGCCGAGCTTGAGACGCTCAATGGTGGCGCAACTCTGCGTAAAAGTTCATGGCTCGATATTCCGGTAGGTATCGAGCATTTGCGCTATTTTGCCGATTTGGCGCGGCAACACCCCATGCAAACCTTGCCCTATATCGATTTTCCGTCGCCGAGTGCTAATGCGGTTTGGCGCGAGCCGATTGGGGTTTGTGGCCAAATTATCCCTTGGAACTACCCATTTTTGATGGCAATTTGGAAGATTGGCCCAGCCTTGGCCGCTGGCAATAGCCTGGTGCTCAAGCCAGCCTCGTTGACTCCAGTTACCGCTTTGCGTATGGCCGAATTGATTCATGAAGCCGATTTGTTGCCGCATGGCGTTTTCAATGTGGTAACTGGGCCTGGCGGTTTGGTGGGCGAACGCCTGACCAGCCATCCTGCGGTCGATAAAATTGCTTTTACTGGCTCGACCGAGGTTGGCCGCCGCATTGCCGAAGTCGCTGGGCGTAATCTCAAGCGCGTTACCTTGGAGCTTGGTGGCAAATCGCCAGTGGTTGTTTTGCCCAATGCTGATCTTGATTTGGCGGTTGATGGGGCGATTTGGGCGGCCTTTATGCATTCAGGCCAAAGCTGCGAGGCTGGCACACGCTTGCTCTTGCCCGATTCGCTGCACGATCAATTTGTTGAGCGGATGGTCGCACGAGTTGAACAATTAGTGTTGGGTGATCCGCTTGATCTGACAACTGATTTAGGGCCGTTGGTTTCAGCTGCTCAAAAACGTGCAGTCGAGGCCTATATCGAGCTGGGGATTCAAGAAGGCGCTACCTTGCGCTGCGGTGGAGTGGGCATCGATGATCCCAATCTGGCCAATGGCCATTTTGTGCGACCCACGATCTTTACCAATGTGCATAACCAGATGCGGATTGCTCAAGAAGAAATTTTTGGGCCAGTCCTTTCGGTAATTCGCTATCATACAGTTGGTGAGGCGATTACGCTTGCCAATGATACCAACTATGGCTTGGCAGCCAGCGTGTGGAGCCGCGATTTACAAGATGCCCAAGAGGTGGCGAGGGCAATTCGGGCTGGCACGGTTTGGATCAATGATCATCACCTGATCAATGCCAAAGCGCCATTTGGGGGCTACAAAGATAGCGGAATTGGCCGCGAGTTGGGGCCGAATGCGCTTGATGCCTATAGCGAAATCAAGCATATTCATACCGACTTGACCCAAGAACGCACCCGCCGCATTTGGGTCGATATCGTTACGCCACGGCTTGATGATTAATAGACTAGAGACGTAGGAGAAGGTTTTCTAACCACGAAGGACACGAAGAGCTTGAAACTGCGAAGATACGAAGTGTATGTTTAGCCACAGATTGGCACAGATCTACACTGATGTTCATCTTTCCTCCCTCATCCTTCATCCTTATCAAGCCTCTGCGTTTATAATAGATCGTATGTTCTATATTCTATGTGTAATGGTTTATAGCGTTAACAACGGCCAGCATGCCCTGACCCCCTGACCCCCTCGCCCGCCCGCGAGGCGAGGGGGAACCGCTTCAACAGTGCTCCCCTCGCCCGCCGCAGTGGGAGAGGGGCTGGGGGTGAGGGAACGAGAACTGGTTCTCAATCCAATCAACCATTACCGATAGCCCATAGCCTGATCTCTTCTGCGCCTCTGCGTTTATAATAGATCTTATGTTCTATATTCTCTCGACGCGAGGTAACGATGAGCACTATTGCCTTTTTACGCGCAATCAACATTACCAACCACTTTGTAAAGATGGAAGAGTTACGCGATGTCTTAGTGGCCCATGGTTTTAGCAATGTTCAGACCTATATTCAATCGGGCAATGTGGTTTTTGATGATCCAACCCAAAGCTATGCTGAGGCCGAGCACTTGATTGCAACCCAACTTGAGGACTGTTTTGGCTTTGCAGTCGCAACATTTCTACGTTCTGCCGCCGAATTGGTCGAGCTTGAACAAGCCTGCCCATTTACGCCAAGCGAGATCGATCCGCAAGCGGCTTTGTATGTGACGTTTGTGCAGCACGAACCAGATGCTGAAGCCCAAGCCCGTTTAGCCCAATATCAAAATGAGTTGGATACATTTCGGATCACAGGGCGGCATGTGTGGTGGTTGCGGCATAAACAGCGCGGGGAAAGTAAGTTTAGCGGGGCAAAATTGGAGCGAGCGATCAAACAGGCCGGAACCGCCCGTAATATCACCACAATTCGCGCGATGATCGCCAAATATGGGTTTACCAAATAGCTGGCTTCCAGCATTTGAAAGCCAGCTCGTGGATTATTCAGCAATCAGGCCGCGCCGTTTGAAGTCGGCAGTTACTCGCGCCGTCAGATCGTAGAGATTTTCGCCAAGGAACAAGCTTGGGCGTAGTTCATCGCGATCGCGGCGTTTTTCCACGGCGAGCCAGGTTGGGCCATATTGATAGACATTTAAGCTGACATCACCAAGCACAATCGGCTCGTTGACCGCCGTTAAATCTTTTTTCCAAATTTCCCATGGCTCGGCAAACATGCGATCAACCCGTAGATCGTGTTCGTGGAACAGCCGTTTATCTTTGATCAAGGCTTTGGCGACCAAGGCATGCAAGCCCATCAAGGCGTTTGGCTCGCTCAATGCCACAGCATGGCGCTTGCTCGCTGCAAAGGTATACAATTCTTGCTCGTTGGCAAACACAGGTGCCCAGAAATCGGTTTGACCAGTAATCCGCTTTTTGAAATAGCAAGTCGGGCGAATCAAGCCCAGCGTTTTGGCATCAACACCGCGCACATGTAGCTTATCGCTGGCTCCAGGTCGGCCAAGCACGCCTGTCAAATGCAGATATTCATTCAAATATTCACGCACTTTGGCAAGCTCAACATGGCGAAAAACGGGGCCACCAGGGGTTGTCGCCAGCACATCATCACCAATGCTATAAATTGGATAGACTTGGCGCGAACGGCGGGCAATAAACACATAGGTTGGTAGGCGAGCCAAGTTGACCAAGGCTTTGAGCACAGGCACTGCTTGGCGTAAAGCTGTTTCAGGATCAGCATCCTCAACCCGAAAGCCTGCAATCTCCAATTCATAGAGTTTTTGCTCGGGTGAGTGATAGATGGGCAATTCTAGGGTTTGTTGCTTAATTAATGTGCCAGGAGCATAATCGGCGCTCACCACATAGGGTTGGAGCGGAGTTTCAGGTTTGGCGCTCACTGCAAGTTGCATAATTGCTCCTTGATGCTAACGATGCGCTGACTGAGATTAGCTCAATCAGCGCATGCTTGAATTGGTTTATTTGGTTGACGAAAGCTCTGGCATCATTGAGCGAGCACCTGCCACACCAGCAACCGGCGTGCCAAACTCGGGGTATGAAACCGTGTCGTGCTCAGAAATATCCAAGCCTTCGATTTCTTCTTGCTCCGATACCCGAATGCCCAACGTCTTTTTCAGCACATAGAAGACGATGAACATGGTTGTGAAGGCCCAAGCGCCAACTGCCAAAACCCCAATCGCTTGGGTGCCGAGTAGGCCCAAACCACCGCCATAGAACAAGCCAGCAGCATCGCCCATGCCAGTCAAGCCGCCAACAGCCGGGCTAGCAAACAAGCCAACTGCCAAGGTGCCGAAAATCCCATTGAAACAGTGAACTGGAATTGCCCCAACTGGATCATCAAGTTTCAAGACTTTTTCGAGGAAGATCGAACCATAGACGAAGATGATCCCGCCGAGCAAGCCGATGAACAATGCGCCAACTGGCGTAACATTGGCACAGCCTGCAGTAATTGCGACCAAACCAGCGAGTGCGCCGTTGGAAGCTACGGCAGTATCGGGGTGACCAGTGATCAACCAGTTGGTGATCAGGGCTGAGAGTGCGCCAACCGCAGCGGCCATGTTGGTGGTGACGGCAATATAGCCAATGCTTTCGTTCATGCCCGAGAGGGTGCTACCTGGGTTGAAGCCAAACCAGCCAACCCACAGAATAAAGACCCCAAGCACGCCAAGGGTCAAGCTGTGGCCTGGAATAACGTTGCTTGAGCCATCTTTGTTGAATTTGCCCAAGCGTGGCCCAAGCAAAATCGTGCCAGCAACTGCGGCCCAGCCACCAACGCTATGCACAATCGTCGAGCCAGCAAAGTCGATAAAGCCCAGTTGGAATAGCCAACCGCCGCCCCATTGCCAGTGTCCCGAAATGGGGTAGACAATGCCACAAATCACGGCGCTATAAATCAGGTAGGAGATAAATTTGAAGCGTTCGGCGACTGCGCCCGACACAATTGTGGCGGCGGTGGCGGCAAACACCAATTGGAAGAAGAAACCAACCCAATCTTTGCCGCTGCCAGTTGCTGGGCTAAAGTCGCTGAGGAAGAAGTTGTCGGTACCGATGAAGCCACCAGCTGATGCACCATACATCAAGCCGAAGCCAATTGCAAAGAACAACACCGTGCCAACACAAAAATCCATCAAGTTTTTCATCAAGATGTTGGCGGCGTTTTTGGAACGAGTAAAGCCACTTTCGACCAAGGCAAAGCCAGCCTGCATAAAAAAGACCAAAACCGCGGCAATCAACAACCAAATAATATCAATTTGGGTGGTGATTGTTTCGGTTGCTACCGGGGCGGCTTCTTGGGCAAAAGTTGCAGTGGGTATTGCTAGCGAAGCAACTGCTGCGGGTACAATCCAGCGTCGTCGTCGAAACATTAGAACCTCCCTTGATGACAGGTAATGATTGGCTACGATGCGATACACGCCGATCAAGCAATAGGTTGGAATCTATTGAGTTGATCAAGCTAACAAATGCTTCGCCTTTGAAGATTTAACCTGGAGCGGATTCAGAATACCGATGCGAGGAAATCAAACGCTACCTAGCACTATACCCATCTATTGTTGTGCAATAGTGCTAAAATTGAAGCAAGCTTGATTGGGTAATTGGGTTTATTTACGGCTGTAGGTTTATCTTACTCAATGATTGTCACTTGATTCATCGCCATGTTGCCTAAAATATTGAAGTTATATTTTGTGCAATTTGTATATTTTGCTATAATTTCTACTTGTTAGTACGCCTAGAATTTTAAATTACTATCAGGCTGCACTGTTAATACTATCAATAATGCCCAAGCGATTGGGCAGTTTAGCTAATTTCGGCTAAGGTGTGCACAATGATCGAACGAATTATTGTTGGTGCTGGGTGTTTTTGGGGAGTCGAAGCGGCTTTTGGGGCGCTTGCCGGTATTGTCCAAACCCAAGCTGGCTACGCTGGTGGTTGGACTGAGCAGCCAAGCTATGAGGATGTTTGTGCAGGATCGACAGGTCATGCCGAGGTCGTCGAATTACATGTTGATCTAACGATCATCAGTTTAAACGAGCTGTTGGGTTATTTTTGGGCTATGCTAGAACCGCCAGCCGACCCCGACCCACAATATCGCGCAATGATTATTTGTAGCAATGCTGCTCAGTTGGAGCTAGCTCTGGCCAGTAAGCTAGCTCAACCACAGCTCGTTGATTATTCTGTTGAAATAAAACTTGATCTGCCGTTTTACCCCGCCGAGGAATATCATCAACAATGTTATCGCAAATGGCGTGATCGCTTTGAACGGCGGGCTAAAGTTGTTTGAGCATATCTTGAATCAGTTCATGGTTGATGCCTGCGCCTGCCATCGCGCCACCAGCGGCGGCATTGATTGCTTGCTGCATGCCTGCGGTCGCATCGCCAGCAGCATACACGCCTGGCACGCTGGTTTGCCCCAACATTTGCACCTTGATCAAGCCTGGCATATGGGGATTATCGGAAACTTCACAGCCTAGTTGGGCTGGTAGTTGGCTACGTTGGCGTTGGGGCACGCCGATCAACAAACCGCTGCGGGCCAATGGCTCACCTTGATCAAAAATCAAATGGGTCAATTGTCCATTGGCTTGTTCGATACCAACCAAACGATCTTCGCGAATTGGCAAGTTGAGTTTTGCTAAGATTTGGCGTTGCTCAGGGCTAAGTTGAGCCTCGCCATTGGTACAAACTACTAAATCGCTGCTCCAGTTGTGCAACAAGGTAGCAACGTGAAACAAACGCTCAGCATCGGGCACTAACACCGCCAACGGCTGATCGCGCACTTCCCAGCCATGGCAGTAGGGGCAGTGAAATACGCTTGATCCCCACAATTCGGCTAGGCCTTCGATTGGCGGCAATTCGTCGATCACGCCCGAAGCTAGCAACAATTTGTGACTGCTAATTTCGCTGCCATCATCAAGCTTTACCACAAAACCACCATCGATTGCTTGGGCATGCTCAGCAGTCGCGAAACGTACCTGCACACTTGGGTAGGGCTTGAGTTGCTCGCGGCCAATTTGACGCAATTCAGCAGGCAAAATGCCATCACGCGAGAGAAAATTATGCACACCAGGCGATTGCGCATTGCGCGGCTGCTGACTATCGAGCACTAACACACTGCGTCGTGCTCGCCCCAACACCAAGGCTGCACTCAAACCCGCCACGCTACCACCAACAATAATCACATCAAACATTGCGAAAACTCCTTATTGATACTTGATATCAATATATAAGCTTTTGCTAAAATGTCAAATTTGTAGTGATCGTTACGATAAAATCTAAGGATAATTACAAAAAAGCCCGACTCCACTTAAGGAATCGAGCTAAATCTACTTTACAAAGGTAGATCTTAATCAATCAATTGGGCTGTGGTATTTACTTGGCATTCACCACCCTTCCGTCCCGCC
>NZ_DOPT01000033.1:101235-113440 GCF_003512625.1 Herpetosiphon sp.
CTGCACCCCCTCAAGGACAATTAGAGAAATCACTCGTCCACCGATGAACTATGAAATCGATGGTTTGCAATGAAAAGTGATTAAGGCCTACTCTTGCAATCCTAAAACGACTAGGAAACCCTGATTATGCGCCGTAGGGAACCCAAATATTTTTGATTTGGCTAGCGTGGCGTAGAAATTCTTCGCCCTCGCCAACTCGTCGATCAAGCCAATCGCGAGTTTCGCCGTAGTTGACCCAGGTTTGTTTGAGGTTGCCGATTGAACTGCGCTCGACCATGGCGCTACCCTCAGCACTGCCCCAATACCACAAACCATCAACGTCGTTGTGCTCGGCCAGCACTTTGGCTAGGCTATCGCGGTCGCCGGTGATAATGTTGACCACGCCTGCCGGCACATCGCTGGTATCGAGCACTTGATACAAATCGGTGGCTGAAAGTGGATGCTCTGGCGATGGAATGATAATCGCACTATTGCCCAAGGCGATGGCTGGTGCTAGCAATGAAATCGTGCCCAACAAGGGATATTCGCTGGGACAAACCAAACCAAGCACACCGAGCGATTCGACCATGGCGAGGGTGGCGTTGCGTACAGGCGTGGCATGCACCGAGCCATCATATTTATCGGCCCACGCGGCGTAGGTAAATAAGCGCTCGATTGATGTTTCAACTTCGAGGTCGGCATCGTTGCGGCCTGTTTGTTGGCGAATGCGTTGGGCAAATTCGGCGGCACGTGCGCCTAAATTTTCAGCCAAGAAATAGAGCACTTGCGCCCGATTATAGGCGGTTGCTGCCGACCAACTGTTAGCAGCACTGCGTGCAACTTCGACCGCGTTGCGAATATCTTTGCGGCTGCCATCGCCAACTTCGCCAAGCTGCTCGCCATTGCTGCCAACCACAATTCGGCTGTAGCCCGAATCGGGGCGGGCTTGCTTGCCGCCAATATAGATTTTGGGCGTGCGATCAAGCGCTGGTAGGCCGTTGCTGGCTGTGGTTGCCACAGGCGCGGGCGCTGGGCTGGCCTTGGTTTTAAGCTTTTTAACCTCAGATTTTTTGAGATATTCGTATAAGCCTTCTTTGCCACCTTCGCGACCGTAGCCACTTTCACGATAGCCGCCGAAGCCAGCTGCTGCATCAAACAAGTTGGTGCTGTTGATCCAAACTACGCCTGCTTTGACGCGGGCTGCGGCATGCAGCGCCACGTTAATATCTTCGCTCCAAATGCTGGCGGCCAAACCAAAACGGGTATTGTTGGCAATCGCAATCGCTTCATCAGGGGTGCGGAAGGTCATCGTGACCAAGACTGGCCCGAAAATTTCAACTTGGGCCAAGGTTGAAGCGGGAGCCACGTTGGTAAACAAGGTTGGCGGATAGAAGTAGCCATCAGTTGGGCAAGCCCACGATGGTTGCCATTTGATTGAACCTTCGTTTTCGCCTTCGGCCACCAGTTGCTCGATTTTTTGTAATTGGGCTGGAGCAACAATCGCGCCAATATCGATCGCTTTATCTAAAGGATCGCCGATGCGCAATTGCTCCATACGAGTGCGCAACTTGCCAATCAGCTTATCGGCAATGTTTTCTTGCACCAACAAACGTGAGCCAGCGCAACAAACTTGGCCTTGATTAAACCAAATCGCATCAACCACGCCTTCGACCACGCTATCGAGATCAGCGTTATCAAACACGATAAAGGGCGATTTGCCGCCAAGCTCCAAGGAGAGTTTTTTGCCGCTGCCAGCGGTGGCGCTCCGAATAATTTTGCCAACTTCGGTTGAACCAGTAAAGGCAATTTTGGCAATATCGGGGTGCTTGACGATTTGCTCGCCAACTTTACCATCGCCAGTTACGATGTTGACCACGCCCTTGGGCAAACCAATTTCGTGGCAAATTTCGGCAAATGCCAAGGCGGTTAATGAAGTCCATTCGGCAGGCTTCAGCACCACCGTGTTGCCCATCGCCAAGGCTGGGGCAATCTTCCAAGCCAACATCAACAGCGGAAAGTTCCACGGAATAATTTGGCCGACCACGCCCAGCGGCTCGTAGCCTGCCAAATCGCTTTCTTGCAATTGTGCCCAACCAGCGTGATAGTAGAAATGCCGCGCGACTAATGGAATATCAATGTCGCGGGTTTCGCGGATGGGCTTGCCATTATCGAGGGTTTCGAGCACCGCGAAACGGCGCGAATGTTTTTGAATTTGGCGTGCCAAGGCATACAAATAGCGAGCACGCACATGGCCGCTGGTTTGCGACCAAGCTGGAAAGGCCGCCTTGGCAGCAGCCACCGCAGCGTTTACTTCATCGCTGCTCGCTTGGGTCACTTGGGCCAACACGCTGCGATTGGCTGGATTGATCGAATCGAACAAGCGCTCGTTGGCGACTTCTGTCCATGTACCATTAATATAGAGCCCAAAACGACGGCTATGGGCATCTAGCCACTCGTGGGCTGGAGCAGCAGCTTCGGGTGCTGGGCCATAGCTCATTGTTTTGTAAATCTCCAGCAATGTGCTCATCGTCGAGTCCTCGTTATGTGTATTTAAGTCGTTTTGTGCCATCCTAACAGGCTTGGGCAATTCACGCAAAGGCTCTTGGCTATGGGCTGTATAGATCATCGAGCCAAGCTCATGCAGCAAATACGGCTGGCTAAGCCCTTGTTTTTCGGCGCTAGATAGCCTAAACTACCCACATTAGCAGAGGTCTTCATAGCGAAGGAGTTCGCAGCCTATGATTAATCCAACCATTGAAGCCGCGATTAACGATCAAATCAAGCACGAATTTGAGTCGGCCTACCTGTATCTCTCAATGTCGGCCTACTTCGAGTCGGTTAATTTGAGTGGCTTTGCTCATTGGATGCGCTTGCAGTACGAAGAAGAAACCGTGCACGCCATGAAGCTGTTCGATTATCTGCATGATCGGGGTGGCCGCGCTGTTTTGCAAGCCATGGCCCAGCCGCAATCAAGCTTCAATTCATCACTTGAAGTGTTTGAAATGGCCTTGCATCACGAACAACGCGTTACCGCGTTGATCAACTCGCTCTACGATTTGGCGATCAAAGAGAATGATCATGCTACCCAAATTCATTTGCAATGGTTTATTACCGAGCAAGTCGAGGAAGAAAAAAGCGCCTCGGATGTGGTCGAAAAGCTCAAAATGGCTGGCGATCATCCAGGTGCGCTGTTCTTGCTCAATGAACAATTAGGCAGCCGCGCCGCTGAATAGACTTTCCTGCTAGCACAAGGCCTGCAATCAATCTGCGGGCCTTATTCATTTAACGTGATTTTGATTGAGCTTGCCGCCAGCGCCACAGGAATATCAGCACGATTGCCCCAATATTTAAACCAACAGCGAGATTTTTGAGCGTAAAACACCAAGTCCAGAGCATAGCCACAGTTGGCAATTGGGTAGGATATTGCAATAACATCAGGGCTTCGCAGCTATTCTCAGCATAATCGGCGAAGAAATAGAGGCTCGCCAAGGCTGGTAGCCACTGTTGCCAACCGTGAACATCACGCGTCAGCCGCAGCAACGCTAGCCCAAAAAAGAGCCAAACTCCAATCGGTAACAGCATGTCGGGCACAATCAGCCACACATGACTGCTGCGATATTCGCCATAATTGCTGATTAATTGATAGGCTAAATCAGCTGTAACGCTGGATTTGGCCGAAAATGCATTTGCACCACCGCCCAAATCCAACAAGCCATAGCCCCTAGTCCACGAATGAAATAAGCTTGCCAACAGATTACTAATCACTAATTGGGTCATGGCTACACCAAAGGCTAGCCAAATCAGGCGTGGTTGGCCAAATTTGTGCAAAAATTTAGGCATTGGTTGCTCACGATCAGATTAAATTCAGCCAAAGCATAGCGATGATCGAAACTAGCTGTCAAGCATGAAAAAACCGCCCCAATTTGAGCGGCTGTCGGCTTGGGTTGTGCTTGATTTTAGCTTGGCAGCAGCACAATCGCCTCGCCCTCGATCAAGATTTTGGCTTCTTCGTTCAGCAATTGGGTGATTAATGTAGCGATTGGTTTATCATCGCGCAGGCTTTTAATTTCGGCATAGGCCGTGACCGTATCACCAATGTAAATCGGGCTGCGAAAAGCCAAGGTTTGGTTGAGGTAAATTGTGCCTGGGCCAGGCAAATGCATGCCAATCACTGCTGAAATCAGGCCAGCGCCCAGCATACCATGGGCGATCCGCCGCCCAAAACGCGATTCACGTGCAGCAATTTCGTCGATATGCACAGGGTTGGCATCGCCCGAAATTCCCGCAAACAAAATAATATCGGCTTCGGTGATGGTTTTGCGCAAACGAGCGCTTTGGCCAATTGTATAGCTCATGGTTGAAATCCTTTGAATAGTGGGGATCGGTTGTTGGGGGCTGGGGATCGGGAATACGGATGAAGGATGAAATTCTACAAATCTGTCCTTCGTGCTCTTCGTGTCCTTCGTGGATCAAACCTGACCCCTTGCCCCTGATTCCTGACCCCCTATGTTCTAATAGCCAAACAATTTGCGTAGCTCAGGCTTGACGACCTTGCCACTGGCGTTATGCGGCAACTCAGGCAAGAAATAAATCGATTTTGGGGTTTTGTAGCTAGCCAGGCGTTCGCGACAAAAAGCGATCAGGGTTGGCTCATCAAGCTGCGTGCTTGGCCGCAACACCACTAAAGCCCGCCCAACCTCGCCCCAGCGACTATCGGGTATGCCAATCACGGCGCATTCTTGTACCGCAGGGTGCTGATAGAGCACGTTTTCAACCTCAGCAGGGTAAACATTCTCGCCGCCAGAAATATACATATCCTTCTTGCGATCAACGATGTAGAAATAACCTTCAGCATCGACCCGTGCTAGATCGCCAGTGTAGAACCAACCTTTTTGCAGGGCTTGGGCGGTTGCGACCGGATTGCGCCAGTAGCCATTGCACACCGTCGGCCCATATAAAATCAATTCGCCAATGCTGTTGGTCGGCACATCGCGGCCCGCCTCATCGACAATGCGGGCATCAAGGTGAAAAATCGGCTTGCCCACCGATCCAGCCTTACGAATTGCATCCTCTGGGTTGAGCGTGAAGCAATTAACCGAAACTTCGGTCAGGCCATAGCCTTGGCGAAACGGAATATTGCGCTGCTGATAGGCTTCGATCAAGGGAATTGGGCAGGGCGAGCCGCCAGCGATGCAAAAACGCAGACTGCTGAGGTTGGTTTGGACAAAATTGGGCGCTTGCAGCAGCATCTCAAACATGGTTGGCACGGCAAAAAAGATCGTCACATGCTCTTGCTCAATCAATTGCAAACAGCGCTCGGGATTCCATTCTTGCATCAAAACCATTGTGCCACCAGCATGCAAAATCGGCAGGGTTAGCACATTCAGGCCGCCAGTATGAAATAGTGGCGTATGAATAATGCTCACGTCATCGGCGTGTAAATCCCAGCCAACATTGGTATTGAGCGAATTCCACACCAGCACCCGATGCGAAAGTACTGCGCCTTTGGGTGCGCCAGTTGTGCCTGAGGTATACAAAATCAAGTGCGGATCATCAAGATCAACTGATTCGCTGATCGGCAAATCGCTAGCTTGGGTCAGCAGTTGATCGTATTCAGGCCCAAACTGGACACACTGCTTGATTGGGGTTTGACTGCGCAAGGTTGGCAGCAGCGGCGCAAATTGGCTATCGTAGAGCAATATGCTCGATGCACTATCTTTGAGCATATAAATTAATTCATGCTCGGTTAAGCGCCAATTGAGTGGCACTAAAATCGCCCCAAGCTTGCCAGTGGCAAATAAGGCATCGAGGTAGCCAATTTGATTTTTGGCCAAAATTGCTACTCGATCGCCTTTGCCTACACCAAAACGTTGGCGCAAACTCGCAGCCAAACGATTGGCACGGCTATTCAATTGGCGGTAGCTATAGCGCTCGCCATCACGGTCGTCAACCAGCGCTAGTCGCTCTGGCGTAAGCAACTCGCGCTTGCCAAGCCAGTCACCAATGTACATTGCAATGCTCCTTTAATCAGAGGTCAGGGGCTAGGATTTTGATCCACGAAGGACACGAAGTGGCACGAAGGTTCGAACCACGAAGAATGCAAAGGATGCTAAGAGCTTCAACATCGATCCATTTCATCCTTCATCCCTCATAATTCATCCTTAGGAATCTCTGCGTTAAACCTATCCCCTAGATTCTGATACCTGCCCCTTTTTGACTTTTGCCCTTTGACTTTTGCCTTGGTTTACCCCCAACGCACGGCGCTTGCGGCCCAAGTATAGCCAGTGCCAGCACCTGCCAACACCACCAAATCGCCAGCTTTGAGCAAGCCACGTTGTTGGGCCAAATCAAGCGCCAATTGTTGATCAACCGATTGAATATGCCCATAATCATCAAGGTAGATCGCTTGATCGGGGCGTAAGCCCAAATCGTGCAATAAGCCATTGTGAAATGAAGGCTTCATATGGGTAATCGCCAAAAAATCAATATCCGAACGCCGATAGCCCGAACGGGTAACTGCTTGATCGATCACTTGCACAAAATTAGGTTGCGAAACCAAGCCCAAGCGATCACGCATATCTTCAAGCTGCAACACATCAAGTTGATGGTAGCCTGCATCGACCGTGGCTTGGCTGGTTGGGAAGCGAGCGCCACCACCGCGCATCACGACATTTTCGCTAAACGAGCCATCAACCAGCACCGCCGATTCGAGCACTTGGTTGGTTGCATAATCGCGGCGTAGCAGCATGGCCGAAGCACCCGCGCCAAAGTTGAACATAAATCGCGCTTGTTGGTTGTCATAGCGCACTAGCTCATTTTCGCGGGCTGCTGAAACCAACAGAACATTACGCAACATTGGGTCGGCTCGCATTTGATCGCGGGCGGTTTTGATGGCAACTGGTGAGCCAGCACACAAGGCATAAATTTCATAGGCATACGCCCGTTTAGCCCCGATCAGATGTTGAATTTTGGCCGCCGCCGACCAAACCACATAATCTTTGTATTCACTGCCATGATAAATAATCAGATCAACATCCAGCGGGTCGAGTTCGGCGATTGCCAAGGCTTTACGAGCAGCCTCAGCCGCCATGGCCGATGGTGTATCGTGGGCTTCGGCCAAGTGTTTTTGGCGAATACCCAGCTTTTCGATCACCACGGCTTCGGGGATATTGGCGGCTAAGGCGATTTGACTAGCAGTCTCGACGGCTGCTGGCAGATAGGTCGCGATTGCAGCAATGCCAATTGGCGGAAATTCGTAGGTCATGATTCAGCCTTTGGTTTCATGGCTTGGCGTAGGCGTTCGACTGAGCTACGGCTGGTTTTGCCGCGCAACTTGCGAATTGCTCCCATCAAACCAGCCGGGAAGAATAACACCAGCACCACATACACGATGCCAAATACTAAGTCGGGGCGCAACCACGCTGGCAAAAGTGCCTGCATAAATTCGCCTTTGAGGCCATGATCAAGCAAGCGGATGGTAGCAGCACCGAGCATTGGCCCGATTAGCGTGCCAATCCCGCCGATGATCGTCATCAACAAGGCTTGAATGGTGAGATTAACGCTGAGCATTTCGAAGCTGGCACTTTTTTCATACAGCACCATCAACATCCCTGCCAAGGCCGCAATCGTTGATGAAATTGCAGTTGCCAATAATTTGAAATGCAGCGTGTTATAGCCCAAGGCCGTGGCGCGTGGCTCGTTCTCGCGAATTGCCACAAATACCCGCCCTGTTGGCGAGTTGATCAAACGCCGCGCCGCGTAATACAAGCCAACCATACACGCCAAGGTCAAAAAGTAAAAGCGCAGTCGATAGGTCGTGGCATCGATCGCTGCGGGCACGACAATCCCTTGCAAGCCAATTTCGCCGCCCGTAATTGGCTTGAGCTTGGGATCATCGGCTTTGAACAGGATGAAGGCAATTTCGGCCAGCGCGAGGGTAATCATCGAAAAATAGACCCCGCTGACCCGTAGCGACAATGCGCCCACTGCTGCCCCGATAGTTGCGCCAACCACAATCACCGCTGCAATCACAATTAGCATCGAGGGCGGCTCGGCTTGGCGCAGCAAAATGGCGGCGGTATAGCCACCAGCGCCAAAAAACAGCGCATGGCCAAACGAAATCATGCCGGTGTAGCCCATCAGCAAATCGTAGCTCAGGGCATAAATCGCCAGAATAAAAATCTGAATGAAAACCCCTTGCCAAAAGCGGGTGGTATCGGCGGCAAAGGCAAATGGCAAGCTTGCAAGGCCGCCAATCGCCACAAGTGGCAGTAGTGGGCGCAAACGCTGCATAGCAAACCTCGCCTAAACTTGGGTCAGAAAATCGAGTAGAGCCGTATTGAACAAACTGGGCTGTTCGATCTGTGGCGAGTGGCCACAATTTGCCAGCACCGTTTCTTGATATTGGCCACCGTGGGCGGCATAGTTTTCAAGCACTGCCCGCATTTGGCCAACCATCGGCTGAGCCGGATGAGTTTCCGCGCCAGGCCAGCCTGGAACTAAGCCCAATTGCCCAAGCATACACAAATCAAACATCGAAGCATCAGAGACAATTTGGTCAGCATCGCCGCGAATCCAGAGCACTGGCGGTTGGGGCTGAATGCTGGCAAAACTGCTTTGGTTCAGATATTTGGGCGAGAGCGCATTGTTTACGCCGCCTGTACCTGGGGCAACCATCGGCCAATTGGCTGAAGCCACCAAATCACCAGGGTAATTTTGGGGCGAGCAATAGGTCTGAAGCATTTCATCAACAAACACATCTTCGCGGCTTGAGCGGAACGGCGGTTTGAAGTAGAAGCTATTCATAATGGTGCGTGGCGAAACTGGGCCATCACCGCGATCTTCATTTTTCAAGGCTTCGACAAAGGCTGCATTGGCCGTACCACCGCCGCTCCCAGCATAGTCATGGCTGTTGGGTTGGCCGTCGAGGCCTTGCGTGCCGCCGTAGCCATAGGGCGAACCTGGGGCAACAAGCGTCAGCGAACGCACATTCGTGGCATAATCGAGGGCATATTGCAGCACCACATTACCACCCAACGACCAGCCAACCAAGTGCGGTCGGCGAATATTGAGGGTTTGCAACAGGCTATCGAGATCGTCGCTGAAGTCACGCACACCACGGGTTGCATCAAGCGGCAAGCGCTCCGAGCGACCATAACTACGCAGATCAGGGGCAATCACATAATAATCATCGGGCAAGGCCAGCATCAATTCTTCCCAAAAACGGGCGGCTGAAACATTGCCATGAACGAGCACAATTGGCTGCTTGCTTGGGTCGCCACGCTCAATCACATGCATCGCCAAGCGCGGCATTTGAACAACACGGGCGGTTAATCCAGCTAACAATGGTGGATTGAGCATGGGTTTTTCTCCGTAATAATTAAGTTGTTTCTTCCCTCACCCCCTAGCCCCCTCTCCCGCCCAGCAGGCGAGGGGGAGCCATCATATCATGACTATTGGATCTCCCCTCGCCCGCTACAGTGGGAGAGGGGTCGGGGGTGAGGGAATATGTCCAACATCTAATTCTTATTAAAAATTCCGCCAGGCTTGAGCAATAGCACGACCGCCATTACCAGCACGGTTGAGGCCGAGGCGATTGCGGTTGGTAGGCCTGTTTCCAGCACCAAATGGTCACTGAAGGTTCGCGCTAGCCCAATCAACAATGCGCCTGCTGCTGCTCCGCTATAGCTGCCCAAACCGCCAATTACCACCACGATAAAGGCAAAAAGCTGGTATTCCAAGCCCATTTCGGGGTAAACCCCAATAAACGAGGCTGCTACCGCGCCGCCCAAAGCCGCCAAGCCACTACCAAAGCCAAACACTCCGGTAAAAACCCGCCGCACGTTGATGCCCATCGCCTCAACCATGGCGCTATCCTGCACGCCAGCCCGAATTGTTAGGCCAATCCGTGAACGGCGCAGCACCAAAGCGATTAGCACCGCCAACGAAACGCTGAGACAGATCAAAAACAGGCTATAGCTTGGAAAACGGCGACCGAGCAGGCTCAGGCTTTCGGTCAACATCGGCGGCTTGATGGGGGCACGACTGAGCGAACCCCAAGCCGGAATCGTGCGCACCAAGGCATCAAACACAAACACTAAGCCCAATGTCAGCAACACTTGGTAAATTGGCCGTTTGTAGAGTGGGCGAATGAGGCTGATTTCGATTAAGCTGCCGACCGCTGCACCCACCAATGTACCAACAATCAAGCCGATGATAAAGCGCAGATTGCCGCTGGCGATGGTGATTGGCCAATGGCCTGCATAATTTGGATCAAGCCAGACATTGCAGGTCCAAGCGCAATAGCCACCGAGCATAAACAGCGAGCCATGGGCAAAATTCAGCACATCCATCAGGCCGAAAATCAACGATAAACCCGCTGAGATCATAAAGTAGATCGCAGCCAAGGTCAGGCCTGGCAACAAAATACCCGTAATCAGCTTGGGCCAACTCGCTGGAGCAACCATCAGCACTGTAGCAAAAATCAATACAAACACTGTTGGAATAACCAACGGGGCTAAGCGTTCACGCAAGGGTTTGGTTTGAATTGTCGGGGGAGCAGCAACAGCCATACTCAACACCTTTTAGGCAGCACCAAGATAGCGCTGAATTAATTGGGGATTGCCCCGCAGCGCCGTCATCGTGCCATGATCAACAGTTCGGCCATCATCGAGCATATAGTAGGCTTGGCTGATCGCGCTGGCCATTCGGAAATTTTGCTCAACCAACACCACGGTGGTATGTTCGCTCAGCGCAGTAATTGCTCGCATCATCTGTTCGATAATCACTGGAGCAAGGCCTTCGCTCGGCTCATCGATCAACAGCAATTGGGTTTCGGGAACCAAGGCCCGCGCAATCGCCAGCATTTGTTGCTGGCCGCCCGAAAGTTGGCTGCCCAGCAACCGCTCAAGCCGCTGCAAATCGGGAAACAGGCTAAAGATCAAATCGCCACGTCGGCGTAAATCGCCGCGTTTGCGTTCAGCCAAAATCAAATGCTCAGTTACCGTCAAATCGCGAAAAATTGCGCGATGCTCTGGTACATAGCCAATGCCTAATTGGGCAATACTGAAGGTGCGCAAGCTGTTGAGGCGTTGGCCTGCAAAGCGAATTGAGCCTGCTTGCGGCGGCGTTAAGCCCATAATTGATTTGAGCGTGGTGGTTTTGCCAGCGCCGTTGCGCCCAAGAATGGCGGTAATCGAGCCTTGTTCGGCCTGCAACGAGACATCGTGCAAAATATGATATTGACCGATGAAGGTCTGAAGTTGCTCAACTTCAAGAATTGGTGTCATGGGCGACCTCGTGAGGCTGGGTTAGCACATCATCATACAATTCACCGAGGTAGGCTTGTTGCACCCGTGGATCGGCGGCAATCGCTTGGGGCGTGCCTTCGGCCAGCACACTGCCACCATGCATCACCGTAATTTGATCGGAAATGCTCATCACCACGTCCATGCGATGCTCAACCAGAATAATCGTATGTTGGCCGCTTTGGCGAAGTTGCTGAATAATCTCGATCAATTCAGGCACTTGGTTGGCAGCCATGCCAGCGGTTGGCTCATCGAGCAATAATAGCCGTGGCTCACTAGCGAGCAGCAGGGCTAATTCAAGTTTGCGTTTATCGCCGTGTGGCAAGGCGCTGGCGAGTACCTGCTCAACCCCGCGCAACCCTACCAACTTGAGCGCAGCCTGCGCTCGTTCGTGATAACGCTCGAACCGATCGCTATGCTGCCAAAATTTGAAGGTATCGCGGCCTCGGGCTTGAGCGGCCAAACGCACATTTTCGGCCACGCTCAGCGAGGGAAACAAACTGGTAATTTGGTAGGCGCGGCCAATGCCAAGGTGAATCATACGGTGCAAGGGCAGACCAGTAATCTCGTTACCAGCAAAAAATACCTTGCCGCTGCTGGGCTTAATCGCGCCACTAATCATGTTGAAGAAGGTCGTTTTACCCGCCCCATTTGGCCCAATAACCGAGTGAAACGAACCTTCTTCAACTGCGATGCTTACATCACGCACCGCCTGCAAACCACCAAACGAGCGTGAAAGATGTTCAGTTTTCAACAAAACGTTTGGCATTGGAAATTCCTCAAGAGTGGCTGAAGGTATAGGCTATAGACTATCGGGCTACTGATTTATTAGATTGATAATGGATTGCGTTCCCTGCCCCCTGCTTACAAGAGTTGGTTCTTGACAATCATGGGTGATCACCACCCTTCCGTCCCACCTC
>NZ_DOPT01000048.1:0-2502 GCF_003512625.1 Herpetosiphon sp.
GGCTAGGGGGTGAGGGCATGCAATCAACAATGAATCCCCTATGGTTGTTCAAAACCTACCTTTGTAAGTAAGAAGGGTTGGGGATGTGAGCAACGGTTATCAGATTGCTTGCAGCAGATATTGTTCGCTATTATCCTCGTTGGAGCGGAAAGCCCAAACCCGCCCGGCCTCGACATTGCCTGCCAAATAATCGAGCAAGGGCAGACGCGTGCTCGGCCAGCGCAGCGATTGAATCATTTTAGGAATTTCGTGGAGATCAAACCACGCACACTCTTCAATCTCATTATCGGGGTCGTTGATTGCGATTTCGCCCTCGGTTGTGCCTTCGAAGGCGCAAAAAACCACAGTTTGCTCTTTGCCGACCAAATAAACTTGCGACATGTAAGCAAGGGTATTAGCAGCAGCCACCAAGCCAGTTTCCTCGCGCACCTCACGGGCAAAGGCTTCAAGCCAATGCTCGCCAAGCTCAACTTTGCCGCCAGGAATACCCCAATAACTGCCATTTTGGCCTTGTTGACGCACCAATAACACCTGATTTTCACGCCGCAACAGGGCTAGAACAATATGCACAATTGATTCCATACTGCCTCCGTGGGCTAGCGCAACGCCTGCCATAACCCGCGTAACGAAAATTTACTGCCGCGTAACAAAATAGTGGCGCGAAATAAGCGGGCAGTAACACTGAGAGTTGCTACGACAGCTAACGCTAGCAAACCAATACTTAATCCTATTTGCCAAGGTGGCACAACCGTCATGACTGAACGAAGCATCATCGTTGATGGAGCGGTAAAGGGGATTATGCTGAGGATGAGGGCTAAAGCGCCGTTGGGTTTGCTCAGCAACGAGGTAATAAACATCAGCGGAATCATCGCTGGCACACTCACCAAAATAATTAATTGCGATAATTCGCGCATTGATGGGCTGATTGCCCCAATTCCAGCGGTTAGGCTAGCGTAAAATAGGTAGCCGAGCAGAAAAAAGATCCCGAGCAACATCCAAGTGACTGAATCGATTTGAACTTGATTGAGCGCTTCACGAATGGCTTGCCCGCGCAACACCCCTAAGGCCAGTGCTGCCCAAAATCCCAATTGAATAAAGGCTACGATGCCTAAACCCAGCATTTTGCCAGTTAATAATTGGCGTGGCGAGATCGAGGTGAGCAATACTTCAAGCGTGCGATTTTCTTTCTCCTCCAAAATTCCTTGCATCAACAAACTTGCGCCCATAAAAATCGAAATGTAAATCGCCATTGCAAAGCCGATTGGCACCATCGAGCCAGCAAAATTTTGGCTTAAGTTGCCAGCAACCCGGACATTTTGGCCAATTGCTTCAGCTTTGCTCAGGCTAATTGGTTCGAAGAGCAGCGGCACAAAATCAATGTGCGGAGAGCGCAGTTGATTGGCTGCTAACAAGCTACGCAAGGCGTTGGTATCAGCTTGATCAAACACACTTGCTGTGCGGGTGGTACGGGTGACTATTCCCGATTGATGATAATCTGCTGGAATAATGAACAAGGTTTCAATTGTTGCTTGGCGTAACGCTTGTTCAGCCACGTTGCGATCATCAAATTGCAAGAGGGTTGTTGGTGAAATAACCTCGAAATGTTGTTTGAGCACCGCCGATTGGTCAACGACACCGATGCTATGCGCCCGATCGGTGCTGGGTAAAAAAAGATTAGCCGTGGCCTGGCCCGACGGATCGCCGCCAAACACTTGGGCAAACAGATAGATCGCGCCAATGAGCAAGGGCACGCCCAAGGTTGACCAATAAAAATCTTTTTTGCGCAGATGGTACATCAAATCGCGTCGAGCAACAAACCACATTTTAGCCATGCCCAGCCTCCGTTCGCTCAAGATGATTTTGGTGGACTACAAAGCTCGTTGATTCAGGGAAGCGCCAAACGCCTAAAACTTTCCAAAGATCGTTGCTGGTTAAACCAAGATTGACCGCGCCCCATAAAGCTAAATAGGCTGAAAATGGCTTAATGATAATCCCAAGCAACAATACTCCATTCAGTGCCAATGGGGCCAGCAAGTAGCCAATAACCTGGCGACGGGTAAGTGCTTGGCGAGGGCGGACTCGTGGATAGATCAAACGGCGTTGCGCTTGCCATGGCTGTTTTTGGAGCATCAAGCCTAGGCTATGACTGATTGTATGGCTGAGCGGGGCAAGAATCACAATGATCATTGCATCAAGCATCAACCAAACTTGAATCCCTTCAAAATCCAAGTTCTCGAACGTTCCATGGATCAGAGTTCGAATGCGCATCAACAAGACGAAGCTAAAAAAACTAACTAAACTTCCAATTAAAAAGGGTAAGCGCCCTGTTAACCCTTCAACAATGCCAGATTGAGGTTGCGGTTTGTTTGCCATGCTAATCCTTATCTGTCAGCGACGCAGCAACCAAGCTACCACTGTGCGTCGTTTCAATTAATGCTTGCTTATTATAATCAGTTCCTTGCAGAAGTGGCAGGCAACCAAAAGCGCCGTCATTCGTTATTA
>NZ_DOPT01000048.1:2594-3488 GCF_003512625.1 Herpetosiphon sp.
ACGGCGCTTTTAGCAGAATGTGGGGTTAAGCTAAACGTTGCAGTTTGGCTTGGGCTAAAATAGTTTGAACAGTTCGCCCAAAATAGCTGAGCCAAAAGACAATCCCAACAAATTTGAGGCTATCTTCGGTAAAGGTTGCTAGCTCATGAAACGGCATAATCACATCGAAAATCATCGATAAAGCCATAAATCCAACTGCCAGCATAAACAAACCATAATCTGTGCTTAACATTCGTGGCAAAAAATAAAAAAGATAGGCCATCCCCAAGCCTAAATAGCCTGCCAACACCAGATTTTCGGGAATATGCAGATGCTTCGGAAAAACTCGTTCGTGCAGCAAAATGGCATCGTCAAGCGCCAAAATCAAGGATAAGAGGGCTGATGCGCCTAAAAAGCGCCGCTGTTGATGGCTGGACTCAAGCAACAACCAGCCAACCCCGCAAACACCGGTCGTTGCCGACCATAGCATTACTCCCAAGGTCGAGAGAATGCCAAAATAGAACGGCATTCCGGTAATATCGGCAGGATCACGGGTGAGCGTGCTCAGGGGAATATGATCGAGTTGGCTAAAACTATACAGAATCAGCAACAAACAAGCTACAAACAGGCCGATCCAGCCGATCATGCGGCGGGTTAATGAATGATGCTGCGGTGCATCGCTATGCAGTTGTTGGCTGCCAAACGCAAAAAATCGTGGCTTCATGTGGAAACCCTTTCTTGAGGCAAGCTGCTTTTGGCGAAATCTATTCCTGAGTATACGCAATCGCCTAGTAACTGCCAAGGGTGAATTAATCGGCCACGAACCAATCGAAGGTATTGCAAATTGAGGACTATTGGTTTAACGCCAACAAGCCTTGCTGCAAGGTGCAACCGACACTGTGCCACATCATGCTT
>NZ_DOPT01000048.1:3569-4566 GCF_003512625.1 Herpetosiphon sp.
CTTGACGCGGGCGTTCACTTCCCGTTGCAGCCATGATGTGGTGCAGATGTTCTGCTTGTGTATCCATTTGGAACTCGCTATGATGCCCTATGGGATGACAACGATCCAACCATGGGGGTGTCCAGATGGCTCGATCCACCGCCGCTCCGGCAACCGACCAGTGGGAACAGCTCTCATTTCGGCTGGTCTGGCCTGAACAACGCCGCTATGAGACCATTCGCCCCATTGTGCTCTTTGGCGATGCCGCAGAACATCAAGCACGGCGAACCGGAACCCCCATCCGCACCCTCTATCATCGCGTCAAACAGTTTGATCGTCAGGGCATCAAGGGCTTGTTGGAAGCCGAAGCCCCCCATGCTGCCCGTTTGCCTGCCGAAGTCCCACGGCTCATCCGCCGCCTCATTGCGGACTATCCTGACTTTACGCCCCATGAACTCGGTCGCATCTGTGAAGTCCAACTTGCCTACCGCCCACACCACACCACCATTCAACGCATCCTCCGGGAAACCCCGCCTGCGCCTGCCGTTGTCCGGCGTTTTCCGGTATTTCATTCCATGGATCACCAAACACGGCGGTCGGCGGTGCTACGGTTGCATCTCGAAGGATGGCCAACCAAGCGCATTGCCGCCTACCTCCAGACCAGTCGGCAAACCGTCCATACCATCGTGACCCGCTTTCGCAGCGAAGACTTGGCCATGCTGTATCCCCGTTCGCGTGCTCGCAAACCTGGCGCACGGGTCGTGACGACCGAGGGCGTTGCCGCCATTCAACAGCTTCGCGCGAATCCGCGCCTCGGGGCCTTTCGCATTCGCGCGGCGTTGAAACAGCAGCAGGGCATTGTCTATAGCCGCCGCACGATTAATCGCGTCTTAGCACGCCTTCGGGCGCTGGACCCACCGCCAGCCAAACCGCCAACGACCCCAGCCCAGCCCATGCCCTTTGCGGCAGCAACCGCGCACGCGGTCTGGAGCGTGGACATCCGCTATCTCGATATGCA
>NZ_DOPT01000048.1:4621-5564 GCF_003512625.1 Herpetosiphon sp.
GACATCCGCTATCTCGATATGCAAGATATTGGGGCTGGGATGCTGTATGCCATCACCATTTTGGATAACTACAGTCGCGCCGTCCTCGCCAGTGCCGTCAGTCCGCGGCAAGATCTCAATGCGTATTTGCAAGTGTTGTTTATCGCCGTGCGCAACTATGGGGTTCCGCAGTGTTTGGTGAGTGATAGCGGGGCGGTTTTTCGGGCACAGCGAGCACAAACCATTTATCGCATGTTGGGCATTACCAAACGGGTGATCGCCCGTCGCCAACCCTGGCAAAATTACATCGAAACGATGTTTAACATCCAACGCCGCATGGCCGACTACCACTTTGAGCAAGCCCAAACGTGGACGGATATCCGCGATGCGCACGACCAATGGGTGATGAATTACAACCATCAAGAGCATTGGGCGCATCAAGCGCGACCGGATGGTCAGGGTACGCCAATGCAGGTGCTTGATCGGGCGTATGGAACGGTGTATACCGAGGCCGATCTGCGGCTGGTGTTTCATGCGGTGCGGAGCCAACGCCGGATTAATCGCCATGGGTTTATCCAGTATCGCGCGTGGCGGATCTATGCGGAAGAAGGGCTTGCAGGGATTCGCACGGCTGTTTGGTTGCTGGATGAAACGCTGACGATTGCCTATCACGATGAACCGATGGCCGACTATCCCGTGACCTACCAGCCGGATGGTCATCATTTTTCTCGGATTGCCGAGCCGCAGTTTTATCCCCATGGGTATGGGTCACCCCAAATTCGCTTTTGGGAACACAACGATCCAATCTGGCGCTATGCGTTTCGGGTGGTTTTGACCCCACGCTCGTCATCCACTCCCGTTACCCCTCCATGTGAACAGTTGCTCTTCCCCCTTGATCAGGCGGGATGAGTGATGCCCGTGTTAGGCAGCGTTTCTGCAATGGGAAGTGAACGCCCGCGTCAAG
>NZ_DOPT01000048.1:5626-8343 GCF_003512625.1 Herpetosiphon sp.
AAGCATGATGTGGCACAGTGTCGTGCAACCCTCACAGCAAGGCTTGGTTAATGTTTTGGCCAGAGCAATGCGCCCAGCGCGGCAAATGCTGCCACAACGCTAACCAATTGGGCAACATCGCGCCCAAGCACAACTAAAACTGTCACGGTGATACACATAATTACCATCGTCAGCATAAACATCAGCCGCAATGGCCGGTTCTGCTGTTGTTGATCAGGTTGTTGACTCATTCGCAATACCTCCTTCATCCAGAACTTGTATTTGATATAGAACACAAGTTCTGTTTAACTATAGCGGATATTGCGGCTAGCTGTCAATCAACGACATTAAATAGTTTTAATTCTCTCATTTTAGCCACTTATTGAGCTGGCTGATCCCACACGCGAGTAGCGTTTTTGCGTAATTTGGCTCGCACAGCTTCAACCAAATTAACGTTCGTGGTATCAGCTAATTGCACCAAATAGAGCAATACATCGGCCAACTCGCCCTGCCATTCAGTTTGATCGACAATTTCCTCACGCCATTGCAGGTGTTCAAGCACTTCAGCCGCTTCAAGCGTCAGCGAAATCGCTAAGTTGCGGGGAGTTTGTGGGCGTTTTGAATTGGCCTCGTACCAACCCTTGGAGCGCACAAATGCATGCATCTCTTGGGTTAACGCGGCCACACTGGCATCGGCGGGCTGTTGAAGTTGGGCTAAAACTAAGGCATCGTGGTTGAAAGCCAGTGGTGGCAGTTGATCGAGCGCGAAAAATTGAGCCAAATCAGCATCGCCGCCCGCTTGCAAATTGCCACCACTGACCGTTGCCCGTAGCCACACCCCCAGCGGGTAGGGTGGCTCGCGATCAAGATTGGAATGAACAGCAATAACTTCGCCAATCTCGGCTTGCAAGCCAGTTTCTTCCAGCACCTCGCGGGCTAAGCCTTGGCGCATTTCTTCATCGTGCTCAAGGTAGCCACAGGGCAAACACCATAAACCTGGGCGAAACGTGCCAGCTCGCCGCACCAACAGCACCTCGCCAAAATCATTTTGAATGACGGCGGCCACGCCAGCCGGAGCACTGGTAAAATGCACCCAACCACATTCAGGGCAGATCAAACGCTCGCGACCGCCGCGTAGGCGTAACTCTAAACGCTGCCGACAGTGTAAACAATACATCGCAACGTGCTCCTAAACTAGAACAAGGACAATCCTCAGGTTGGTTATTCTAGGGCTACAGCCCGATTGTCAATTTGCCAAAACCATGTATACTACAGCGTAACACATGGCAGCGTGGCCATACGACAGGGCAATGATCGCCTACTCCTCTAACCGGGGGTGGGATTTTTTAATTCCGCCACTTCCGGACACACCACCCACACAAGGAGGCCCGTCATGGAAAATCGTTCGCTCGAAGAACGCCGCTGCCCCGATTGCGGTGCTCGATTGGAACTTGTTGATGATGGCTCGTATCGCTGCGTCGCAGATGAAAGTGTTTGGATGGCTTATGGTCCTAAGCTGTTGCTCAAGCCTGCTTCAATCACCGCCCCCCGTTTAGCTCTTGAGTTGCCTTGGGAATCACATAAGGTCGCTGCTTAATTTAAAAAGCCCATGGTTACCGCTGCGGGAGCAGAAACCATGGGCTTTGTTGTGCGAGTTCACTTCGGCGGGTTATACCGCGCATAGCGTTCAAACAGCCAAATTCCCACCAACGCAATCCCAATCAACAAGGCCGCCAAGGCATAGGCTTCTTGGACATCGGCTTTGCTCAACATGGTCGCGGTAATGCCACAGCCAACGCCCAGCATATAGCAAATCAATACAGCTTCGCGCCGCGACGACCCCAGCGCCACAAAGCGATGTGAAATGTGGTCTTTGCCAGGGGTATTGAAGGGATTGACCCGCCGCCGCAAACGAGCCACAATCACCATCGAGGTATCGAAAATTGGCACGCCCAGCACCACAATCGGAATCATCCAAGTAACGATGATGCTGTTGCTCGGAAAGCGCAGTTTGATGCCGAGCACTGCCAAAATAAAGCCCAAAAACAGGCTGCCCGTATCGCCCATAAAGATTTTGGTTGGCACAAAGTTATGGCGTAAAAAGCCGATACACGCGCCCATGGTTGCCGCCGATAGAGCTGCGACCAAAAACTGGCCATTCAAAACGGCTAGTTGCAAGAAGAACGCCGAAGCAACGGCGGTCAAGCCTGCCGACAAGCCATCCATGTTATCCAAAAAATTAATCGCATTCGAGATACCCGCGACCCAAGCAATTGTGATCAGGGCGTTGAGCCATGGCGAGGCAAATAATTGCACCTGAATGCCAGCATAAATCAGCACAAAACAGGCAATAATTTGGCCCAGCAACTTCAATGAGGCCGATAAGCCCCATTTATCATCGAGCATGCCACAGACAACCACAATCGTCGCGCCGCCCAAGATCGCCGCCAATTCACGCAGAATAAATTGGTCATCCCAAATGAGCAACGTAACCACGACCCCGCCATAAATTGCCAAGCCACCTAGCAACGGCACAGGGTTGGTATGCACTTTGCGGGCATTAGGTTGATCAATAATTCCAACCGCGATCGCCAAGCGGCGAACTAAGGGCGTGCTGACAATCGACATGGTGAGCGCCGAAAGAAAGATGAGAAAAATTTGGGCTAGCGAAACACTCATATGGATTCTCTTGATGAAAATTAAGCATGGCCTAAGTGCCCTCACCCCCGACCCCTCGC
>NZ_DOPT01000048.1:8454-11472 GCF_003512625.1 Herpetosiphon sp.
CCCTCGCCTGCTGGGCGGGAGAGTGGGCTAGGGGCTAAATTATGGTTTACTTTGGCCGAGTTGGCTTTGAAAAAAGCTAACTAGCTTTTCAAAGGCCGTTCGGGTATCAGCATAGGTGGTGTTGAATGTCGGATCAGCTGCACCCATTTTGTCCATTTCGGCCAAAGCTAGTTGGACTTGGGTCAAGCCTGCATCATAGCGTTGGCTATCGCTCAACACTTGGGTGTAAATCTGGCGATACGACATATCGCCTGGCTTGCTGGCAATCGCTCGCTCAAAGCCTGTCAAGAAGCTATCAAACACCGCAGGATCGCTTTGCATCGAGGCAAAGGTTGCTTGGACACGGGCTGTGCGTTCGGCTGGCAATTCGGCTACGTCAACCAAGCCACTGCTGCTGAGCGCCCGTGGATCAAGCGCCAAGGCATTGGCAAAGGCTAAAGCTGCGTTGGGCAAATCGCCCTTGCGGCGGTAGGCCTCGCCCAAGCGAATGAAATTGAGCGACCATAATGGATCAAGCGTAGTCGCTTTGGTCAATTCGGCAATCGCTGTATCGTATTCTTGGCGATACAAATACAACATAGCCCATTGACCAGTCAACTCAACATCTTGGGGCGCGACCGTGTGCGCTTGTTTGTAGGCCTCAATCGCGGCATCAAGGTGCATCCGTGCGCCTTCAGGGTCGCTTTGCTCGGTGTTACGGAACCATGATGAATGCAAACGGCCTAAGTTAGCCGGATGATCTTTGTTCTGGGGATTGAGCCGCTGGGCTTCTTCCAAGGCCAAGCGGGCATAATCGAGCACTTGCAATGGCCCAAACTTGGTCAAGAAATCGCGGGCAACGGTTTGCAAACCAGCCACGCTATATTCAGCATCGGGCAAATCGGCGAGTTCAGCATCAGGCCGTGGGCGACTATTCAGTACTTGGGCAATCGCCGCATTTTGATTTTCGCTAACCAATTTGTTTTGTTCAATGCTCAAATCAGTTGCCAAGGTCATCAAGGCCCGACCATACATCAAGAAATATAAATCTTCGTTGGGTGCATGCTCAACTGCATCCTGAATCGCGGCAAAGCCCAAAAGATGTTGATCAAGGCCTTGGCCTTGGTCGATAAATTGTTTGCCCTGCAAATAGCGCATATCAGCAAAAATATTATCGAGGTTGAGGAACCAGACCAACAGCAAGACAATTGGCACAACGACTGCATACAAAATGCGAGCAGGTGCAGCGCCAGTTACGCCGCTGCTGGTACGACCACGGCCAGCAGGGGTGCGACGAGCATTTTGGGCTGCTTGGCGTTTGGTGCCAGCTTTGGCTGGGGTTGATTCGGCGGCTTCTTCGACAACTGGTGCTGCCACAACCACTGGCTTTGTGCCAAGTTGATAGGCTCCAGCGTGTGCCCCGGCAAGTATGCCAACCGCCATAATCACCCAGGTATAGAGTAACGACGAAACAATTGGAATCCCAAACAGGTTTTCGACAAAATTGGCGGCAACCGCCGAAAGCACCGTGATAATCAACAATTGCCAGGTAAAGCTCAGCGATGCTTCGAGCGGCTTGGCATAGCCCAACCACGTGGCGAGGCCAACCACCAACAAACCCACACTACCAGCGATCAAACCAAGTGCGAGGCTCTTCAAAAAGACGGCAAAGAAGATGCCAATTCCAAGCATCAAAAGGCTGGTTAGGCCTAAATTGATCAGTCGTGGAATGCACAGTAGCCGCAGCATAATAATTAAGAATGAGCCAAATAAGAATAAATGGCTAAACAAGCCAATCGCGCCTTTGGTCACCAATTCATCCAACAAGGCTTGGTGCGAACGGTCGGGCGAAGCCCCGCGCGATTCATAATTGGCCAACCGTGGTGGATAAAATGGGTTGTAGGCCACAAACATCGATTCTGGCCCCCAACCAATTACTGTGCGTAACGGATCGCTCAAGGCCAAACCAACTGCGCCTTGGGTATGCTCATCGCCACGCCAAATCAACACCCGTACCAAACCAGTGCCGCCATCAGTTTCAAGCAAGTTGCCCAAACGGCTGATATAGCGGTTGCTTTGGCGTAGCCCACTAAAACTGCTTGAGTCTGTATTAAGCACCACCAAGAAGGCGGCTCCTGCTAAGGCCAGCACAACCCATGCACTCAGCGCCGCGCCAAAAATGCGTTTGAAGCTGGTGCTGCGTAGGCCTTGCAACAAAAAGAGGGTGAAGAAGACGAAAATGCTTACGAACATGCCGATTTGTGGGCCACGGCTTTGGGTAAAGAAGATAATGACAATCGTGAACAGGCTTAACCCAGCATAGATTGCAGCACTGAGCCATTGCACAATTGCATGGGCTGCTGCTTCGCTGCGGCGCGGCAAGGCTAGCACTAAGCCATAAAAACCAAAATAGGCCGCCATCGCCAACAAGAACCAGGTACGAAAGTCGCTAGCACGCTTAGCAGTTGCCATATCAAGGTTGTAGCAGGTTTCGCTAATTGTGCCTTGGCATTGGTCGGCAGTTAAATACCCACCCAACACTAAACTCAGCATATACAGCAAAATCAAGCCGCCGGGCAGATATAAGCGCCAATCGCTGCGACTGCGGGTGCTGGTTACCCACGAAATTAAGGGCAAGGTACTGCCTACTACAATCACCGACATTGGGAAAATCCACCAATGGCCGATGCCCAACAAGGGCGCTTGCAGCAATGCTCCCAACTTGAGGGTGGCATACAAGAGGCTTAATTGACCAAGCGGAATCAAGCCCAAGGTAACAAACCACGCTGCATCTAAGCCAACCGAGTTTGTAGCTTCGCTCTCAGCACGTTTGGTAGCCATCACGCTGGTAATCAAGCGATAGAACATAAAGGGCAGGGTTAAAATCAAATAGGCTGCCACAAAAATCGAGTTGCCCATGCTTGAGGCAACCCGTGCCGCAGTATCGCCAGCCCACGGCAAGGGGTCGCTGCGCTGATATTGCACCCAACCATAGCCCAAGGTTGGCAAGGTTGTGGCAATAATCACCGTAATAATCCG
>NZ_DOPT01000048.1:11542-15035 GCF_003512625.1 Herpetosiphon sp.
ATCACCGTAATAATCCGCTCAAGTTGCTCGCGGCGACGCACATGCGCCAGCATCGCCCCAAACACCACGACATACGAGAAATTGGTGTAAAAGCCTTGAAGCCGATTATAGCCGCCAAAAAAGCTGGTAAACACCAACACCGAGGTGAGCGTGGTAAAGAAAAAGACCCCAACATAAACGATAGCCGGAGCAACCAACGGCGAGCGCCACCAATCGCGCCAACGCGGCCATGAACGAAAAACTTGGCCACGTTCGAGCCAATTGATAATCCACGCACCGCCAAGGATCATCACGATTGAGCGCAAGGCTACCGCTTTATCTGGCTCAAAGTGGCGGTCACTGAGCAAACTAAAATAGACCGGGATCATTGCTAAAGCCAATAGCCAGCAGGCTTCCATCACCCGCCGCGACCATAGGCTGATCGTTGTCTCGCGTGAATCCAAGGCAGACTCCTTCAAAGGCATGGGTATCTGAATTTCAAGTTATGGGTTGCTGGTTGCCAGTTTGTAGTTGGCAGCCCGTTCGAGCATGGCGCTGGCCGAGCGACGGCTCGCTTCGCTCACTGGTGTTCCATCAAGCATCGCCGCTAGTTCTTCGATGCGTTCTTGTTCGCTGAGTGGTTGCACAAAGGTTTGGGTGCGTTGGTTAATAACTTGCTTGGCAATCGCAAAATGGCAATCACCAAAAGCGGCAACTTGAGGCAAGTGGGTAATACACAACACTTGATGGGCATCGCTAATGCCCCATAATTTTTCGCCGACCACATGGCCAGCCCGTCCCCCAACTCCCACATCAACTTCATCAAAAACCAAGGTTGGCACACTATCAACTGCTGAAAGAATTGATTTCATCGCCAAGAGCAAGCGTGCCGATTCACCACCAGAGGCAATTTTGGCCAGCGGTTTGAGTGGCTCGCCAGGGTTGGGGCTGAGTAAAAACTCAATCTGATCAACTCCCGTGCGATCAAAGGCGAGATAGTGATCATCGATCAATACGCCTTGTGGGTCGCTGCGCTGCGATACTTGCACATGAAATTTAACATGCGGCATGGCTAAATCGCTCATGGCAGCGGCAATCCGCCCAGCCAATTCATCGCCTGCTTGGCGACGACGGCGGCTCAGTTCAGCGGCAGCTAGCCCAATGCTTGCCAACAATTGCTGTTCTTGTTGCACCAATTCGGCAATATGTTCAGCGCTGTAGTGCAAGGTTTCCAGTTCATCGCTGGCACTGGTCAAGCGTTCGAGCAATTCGGCAGCATCGGCAGCACGGTATTTTTTGGCTAAATCGCGCAACTCAGCTAAACGATCTTCGATCACTTCGAGACGGCCTGGCTCAAACTCCAGCCGATCGCGATAGACCCGCACGCCTTCGATCACATCGTCAAGTCGATAGCGCACTTCAAGGGTTTGCTCGTTCAATCCAGCCAAACTTGGGTCTAGCCGCAACAATTCGCTCAACAAATTAGCCACATCATCAAGGCTATCGACAATTGAACGGGTGGCTGAACGCCGTTCGCTGGCTGGCGTGCCAGTGCGCAACAAACGATAGATCGTATCAACCGTGCCCGTGATTTTAGCACTATTTTGTAATAAACCGCGTTCGTTGGTTAACGTAGCCTCTTCGCCAGCGATCAACTTGGCGTTGGTCAATTCCTCAACCAAAAAGGTCAATTCTTCGATCCGTTCGAGGCGACGCGCTTCGGCATTGCGCAAGGTGCTAATTTGGCTGCGCACGGCTTCAATCGCGATCACCTGCTGACTCAGTTGTTCGCGATCAGCGACAACTCCAGCATAGCGATCGAGCATTTCGGCGTGGGTGCGTACATTGAACAAGGTTTGGCTATCGTTTTGGCCGTGGATATCGACCAAGCGCCCGCCAATATCACGGAGCACAGCACTACTCACGGCGCGGCCATTAATTCGAGCAACGCTACGCCCGCTGGCTCCATGAATTTCACGGGTCAGAATAATCTGATCATCATCAGCACCATCAAGGCCATATTCGGCTAAAATAGGCAGAATATCAGGGCGATCAGCCAAGGTGAAGATACCTTCAACCCGGGCTTGATTGCTTCCCGCTCGCACAAAGCTGGGATCGCTCCGCTCGCCCCGTAACATGCCGAGTGCATCAATCATAATTGACTTACCGGCTCCGGTTTCACCCGTCAGCACATTAAAGGCAGGGGTAAAGTGCAGGCGTACTTGGTCAATAATTGCGAAATCGGCAATAAATAATTCTAGCAGCATAGACTCTCGTGTTTGCCCTAAAAAAAACAGCCGTTTGCGAACACCACAACGAGCTGCATGTAGATCAATTGTACCATATTCGCTTTAGATAGCCCATTTGATTCAATTGCCAACCTTAGCTGATCAGCCGAGATTTGCTGGTCACGAACCTGCTGTAGATATTTGATGTTGTTTTCTCTGGTACAATGCCAAGGTTGCGAGTGCCTTGAGCAATTGCAATCACATCCTTATTAATATGCTTATTCGAGATTAGATGATATGACTGATCAATTACCACCAACCCAGCCACGCCAACCCCAACCATCGCAGGCGCGGCCCGAAGCAGCCCCACCACAAGTTGCCGATGCGCAATTACGTCAGTTGGTCGTAGCTTTAGATAACGTCAACGATCCCAATCATGAACGGGCCGAGGATGATCTGATTCGTTTGGGTGCGCAGGCTGTGCCCTTGCTGATCGATGCGCTTGATCCACGTTACCCATGGTTACGAGCCTATCGCGCTGCCGAAGCTCTCGGCCAAATTGGCGATGGCCGCGCCAGTCGTCCCTTGAGCCAAGCCTTAAATCATCCCAACAGCAATGTGCGCTGGGCTGCCGTGCGAGCTTTGGGCAAAGTTGGTGATGGTCGCGCCTTGTTGGCCTTACGCCGCACTGCCCGCGATGATCGTAGCCGCACCAGTTGGGGCGAGCCTGTAGCTGCTAGTGCTGCTGCAACGTTGCGCGAAATGCAACGTACCAGCACAATCCTGCGACTTTCCGATCCCATTCGGATTGCCTTGTTGGTTGCGGTAGCCTTCTTTGCCTTGTTTTGGGCAAATGATCGGATTACAACAGTCCGCGGCGCAATCAACGAGTCGAATCATGTAGTTTGGGGCACTGCCGTTACGCCAATTTTGCCAACCGCAACCCCAGTCAGCGAAGATCTCAGTAGCGAAGATGATCCTGAAGAGGATTTGGTTGAGGAAACGCCCACGGTTGATCCGGCGGCGACCCCAACCTTGGCTCCGGCAACTGCCACAGTGGTTGCACCAACCGCTAATGTTCGGCCAGCACCAAACACCAATAACGACCCAATCGCCCAGTTGAAAGCTGGCGATAGTGTGCAAGTGCTTGGTCAATCTGGCGATTGGTATGAAATACAGTTGCCCGATGGAACTGGCCGTGGTTGGGTGGCTTCAAGTGTGCTTGGCCCGCCAAGTGGGCCTGTGCCAACGGTTACTAATTAAAGAGCAAAGAACATAGAGCATAG
>NZ_DOPT01000048.1:15141-15269 GCF_003512625.1 Herpetosiphon sp.
TTTAACGCAGCGGCGCAGAGCAACCATGGCTACAGGCTGAAGGCTCTCGGCTATCGGAACGTTTTATGCGATTTCAACCAATCTCCGATAGCCAAACGCCCCGTTCTTCGTGCCCTTTGTGTCCTTCG
>NZ_DOPT01000048.1:15343-16297 GCF_003512625.1 Herpetosiphon sp.
CCTTTGTGTCCTTCGTGGATCAACACGTCCAACTCCCTTGGTACAGGGTTTGCTATAGGTTTGGCAGATAGCTGCTCGAATCCTAGAGCAAAGGAGTTTGATGATGAATGATCAACAACAACAATCATTACTAACCGCTGCCTTGATTGCTGGAGGTATTGTTGGTGGTGTATTAGGGGCACGCAGTCGCCGTAACCACCCCAAAACCTTGGGCGAAAAAGTTGCCCTGCTAACCGAAAATTTGCGGGATCAGGTTGAACATCGCGCCGCTGATGCCAATAGTTATCTTCACAGCCTGAATAAACAAGCCCGCAAAGAGTTGAAACGTGAACAAAAGAAACTGCGCAAAGCTGGCAAGCAGGCCAATCAACGCTTAAACGCTAGCTTGGAGACTGGCCGCGAACAAATTGGACAGGCAGTCGATCAAATGGGCAAAAAAGTTGCTGATGGCCGTGATAAAGGCAATGCGCTGTTTGGGGCGGCGACTGCTGGTTTGGCTGCAGTTGCTGCCGCCAGCCGCGAACGGGCTAGCGATTTGGGCGACCAAACCAAAAGTCGTTTGGCCGATGTTCGTGAACAAGCGCTGGATCAAGGCGAAACGCTTGCAGATAAAGCCAAAAATATTGTGGCCGAGGTGCGCGAGCGCTTGAGTAGCACCAGCGAAAGTGTGCTTGAACAAGCTGATGATTTGCGGCATCGTGCGGTCGATGTGGCGAGCAGCAAAAGCGCCGATGCCCGCGATCAAGCCAATGATTTGGTTCAGCGTTTGAGCGGTATCGTCCAAGAGTTTTTGGCAACCACAACTGAACGCGCCAAAGAAGCGCGTGAGCACGCTCCTGATGCATTGCGCTCAGTCGCTCAAACCGTCAGCGCCAAAGCCCAAGATGTTAGTGCCAGCGTTATTCCAGCGGTTGCTGGCGCTGCCTCAGTAGTTGGGGAACGCGCCAAGGAAAC
>NZ_DOPT01000048.1:16409-20589 GCF_003512625.1 Herpetosiphon sp.
GAACGCGCCAAGGAAACGGCTTCGGTGGTGGGTGAACGCGCCAAAGATGCTGCGAATGTGGTTGGTGAAACTACCCAGCATGCGGCCCAAGCTGTAGCCCATAAAACTGGTGAAGTTGCGACTGAGGTTGGCCGTAAAGGTCGGCGTGCCCGCACTGGCTTGCGTTCGTTTATTTTGGGGATTGTGGCTGGATTGTTGACCACACCCGCTACTGGCGAGCAAGTACGGCGCGATTTGCGTCAAAAACTCGAAACGAACCTCAATCGCGTGCTGGGCTAAATTTGCCAAGCCTCTTCCTAAGCGCAATAAAGCCCCGGCAACCGTCATTGCCGGGGCTTTTGATTATATAAAACGTTTTTTAGAAGTGATGAATTTCTTGGTGACGACGAACGACCATGCGGCGACGACGAACCAATAAGAAGATCCCACCACCGAGTAAGAGTGGAAACAGCAAGAAGCCAAAGGGTGAACCATCACGATGGTGATACTCATATTGGAAGTGTGGTTGTGGCTCGGTCCATGGTGCGGCTGGCATCGCATCGCGCATTTCAGTTTGAACATCGCGCATTTCTTCGCGTAAGTTGGCCATTTCTTCGCGGAATTCAGCGCCACTGTCGCGCAAGTTTGAGCCAACAGTTTCATTGATTTCGCTTTGCACATCGCGCATTTCAGCTTGTAGATCGCTCATTTCAGCCTCAAAATCAGCCATGTTTTCGTGAAAATCTTCCCCGCCTTGAGAAACAGCATAGGCCACTTCTGAGTTCCATTCGCGATCATACTCATATCGGTCGCGCCCAAAAAGGCCATTACCTATATTGCTGAATAATGCAATGATCCCTGCGCCGATCAAAAGCAAGCCTAAAGTTCGTTTTGTCATATTATTGCCCCTTTGTGATGACCAAGATTGTCAATAGCTGTTCATCTGACGGCAGGGGATAATAATTTGTTGCAATCGATTTAGCGCATCTGCCAATTGCTGCCTGCAGGTTGCTCGGTGGCGATCGTGTAGGGCACGGCTCGCACAATAATCCGCTGGTCAAAGGCGTTGGGGCCAGCTGGCGGCCAACAGGTGATCAGGGTTATCGTTTCGGTGGAGGTCGGGTTCATGTAGGCGGCATTGGTTAGGCGTTGTTCTTCCGAAACGCCAACTTCTTGCACCCGTTCGTTGGATTGCACCACATACAGATATTGTTGGCCGTTGCTATAGAGCACAATTTGGTCGCCTGGCTGGGTCTCGATCAAACGATCAAAGACCGGAGCCGAGCCACCAACATGGCCTGCTAGCACAATATTGCTTGGTTCACCAGGGTTGGCGCTACCTTGATGATGGCCAACCGCATATTTAGCAACCTGCCATGTTGCTACGTCATCTTGCAATTCCCAACCTACCTCGATCACCTTTTGATCAACCTCGATACGCGGAATTTGAATCCGGCTGATCGTGGAGTGGTCGCTGGTAACCAGCGTTGGTGGTTGATCGCTGGCAGTTTGTTGATTGAGCGTGGGGGCTTGAAATGTCGTTATTGCTGGCTCAGGGGTGGCGATGATTGGCGCAGCAATTGGCAGCGTGCTATCACCACGCGCCGCTAAGCGATTATAAAAATCATCAGCGTACATCCCACCAACATACAGCAACAAATACATACCACAAAAGAGCAGCAGGTTGCCGAGTGTCCAAGCGATAGGATGGGCTGGTTGGGTGGTTTTCATCATACGCTACCGAGCATTAATCAATTAAAAAGGCACTACAGGCAATGCGCCCATAATGCCTTAAAACTTACAGGGTTACGCCCATATCGGCAATGCGTGGCGTAACGATGGTGGTTGCATTGCTGGTTTGCAAGCGTTGGCGCAAATATTCAAGGTCGAGTTGGTGACGCTTGATAATGCCTTCGCAATCGACAATATCAAACCGTTGTTGCTCAGGCCCACGATACAAAATTAATTTATGCACCAATACATCTTCGGGAGCCAAAAAGAGCACGCGTGAGCCAAGCAATGGTTTGCGTTGCAACCGTTCGATCATCGGTGGATCAAGCACAAATGGATAAATGTTGCCATTTAGCCGAATTGTCAAATCTTCTTGCAAAATAATCCCGCGCCATAAAATGCGTCCGCCATCGTATTGCACAGCCTTTTGGCCTTGTTGCAACAAGCGGGCAATTTCGCTTAGGGTATTGGCTGGCACAATAATATCAATATCGTTAATTGGCCGACGGCTGCCATAGAAGTGGGCAGCGGCTCCACCATAAATGCCCCACGACATAGCTGCGCCGTCGAGGAGCTTTTGAACGACCGCCAAGTTTCCTGCAATCAGCGACATACACTGCTTCCTTCTTATTGATTAACGTGGATAACTGACCGATGTTGAGCCGCTTGCCAATCACTCCGTTCGAGCGTCATGTCGTAAAATTGCACCCACACCCCATGGCGACCTTCCTTGATAAAGGGGGCGATGCGTTCGCGGGTGGCTTGATCGAGCGTTTGCATAAAACGCCAGCCAGCATCGCGCCAATGATGACCATTGTATTGAAAGCCAAGCCGGCGATAGCAGCGCACCGCACGTTCATTGACTGAGGCCACATCAAGCACCATGGTTTGAAAGCCTAAGGTGGTGAAAAATGCTTGCAGAAACGCGGCCAAGCCTTCGGTGCCATAGCCTTGACTCACATATTGAGGGCCAATTGTGATGCCAAGCCGCGCCGAGCCACTAGCCGAATCAATATTGCGTAACGTAATTCGCCCAACTAGGGTATGATCACGCAGCGCTATCGCATAGGTTCGCCGAATGTCGTTCATCCAATCGCCGCCAACCGTCACTCGATCGGGCAAGTTCCAAATGCTGCTCAGTGGTTCGGTGAAGGGTGGCCAACGATCCATGGTTTGATAATCTGCCCGTTGCCAGCGACGAATTACCAGTCGTGGTGCGGTTGCAATGATTGTATCATTCGTCATAGGCTGCCTGTTGTTGATAACCGTTTCCAACATTTATTATAGCATGGTGATATGAAACGATTCTATATTGTTTTGGTACTAATTAGTTTGCTGTCTGGGTGTGATATCGATCAGCCACAACCAACCGTTGTGGTTATTCCGACCTTGGATTTACGCCCAACGCCCACGCTATTGGCGCTGGCTACCGTTCGCCCAACTCCCAGCATCAATCAACCAACAACTGTGCCTTTGGCAACGCCAAGTGTTGGTACTAACACGGTTATAAGTGCGAGCGATCAGCTATTAGTTGACAAGAATGATGTTGTTCGGACACAATTTGGCCCATTATCGCCGAGCCAGCAATGGCTCATCACGCAATCAATCACTCAAGAGCAATTCGAGTTGCATGCGCCAGGCTTGAGTTTTATAGCGCTGAGCCGCAGTTATCAGGGCCAAGCTTTGGGTTGGTCGAGTGATGGAGCGTTGCTCTTGTGGCGTTCGCAAGCCCAGCCTGATTTGCTGCAAGCGATCGAGCCATTTAGCGGCCAATCGGCTACGGTACTGACCTCGACCAATGGCTTGATTCAAGCCGCCTTGATGACCAACAGTGCGCTGTATTATGCGGCGGGTGATGATGATTTGCGGATTATGCAAGTGGGTGGTAATACACAGGAGCAGGTGATTATTCGGCTGCCCAAGCGGCAATTGCTGGCTGGGGGATTACAACTTAGCCCAAATCGCGATCAGTTGGCGTTGTTGCTGCAAGTGCGTGATCAAACTGCTTTGGAATTGCAGCTTTTCGATCTGCCAAGTAACCAAATTCGGTTGCTCGATCAAAGCCAACGTGGCACGAATACGCCGCGCTTGGTTTGGAATGCCCGTGGAGCCTTGGCCTACTACCTTGGCGATGATTTTCGGATTTACGAACCAAGCCTTAATACGATTCAGGCGACTAATTTGGGGGTAGAGCCGTTGGCTTGGCTTGATGATGGGATTATCGTTCGCAGCTTGGATCGCAATGCGCTGGTCTATTGGTCGCCAACCCAAGTCTATCCAATTAATGATTCTGCTGGCGAACCACGCTATGCCAACGATTTGCAAGCATTGGATCAAACACAGTTTTTGTTGCTCAATCAAGGGGCAATTTGGCAGATTCAGCTTGAGCAGTAGTTCGCTATCAGTTTTCATTTCTTCGCCCACCAGTCCACTATCTTTCAAAGGTGGGTTTTTAATACGCATGGGTGAT
>NZ_DOPT01000048.1:20673-20805 GCF_003512625.1 Herpetosiphon sp.
CTCAAGGCGGGAGACGCAGGGGGCTTTAATCCCTACAAGGATAGGTTTTTAATACGCATGGGTGATCACCACCCTTCCGTCCCGCCTCAAGGCGGGAGACGCAGGGGGCTTTAATCCCCCTGCACCCCCTCA
>NZ_DOPT01000044.1:0-79421 GCF_003512625.1 Herpetosiphon sp.
ATACTCGGCATACGACCTCGGTTTTGGGATGGGTTTGGTTTCGTCACCACCCAGTATACCAACCCGAGGTCGTTGTGTGAACCCATGGTGTGCGTCCCTGTCCGCCCTTAAACCGCCGTGGGAGAGGGGTCGGGGGTGAGGGAATACTGGCGGTTGCCAACCTCATAAACCATTCCATCTATGTTCTATCTTCTTTGTTACCAATTTCAGCCCTCATAATTCATCCTTCATACGTTCATTAACGGGGTTGACATTTCGGGCCGGCTTAAGCATAATTGCCGATGGTATGATCCCGTAGCTCAGGTGGATAGAGCAACAGTTTCCTAAACTGTGTGTCGCGCGTTCGAGTCGCGCCGGGGTCACCAATATTAAACAACCACGAAGCCTTGACGCTTCGTGGTTTTTGTTTAGGAGTACGTAGGATGGATCTGAGTCTGTGGGCGAAACTCAATGGAACGTTGATCAATGTGGCGACGGTGGCACTTGGCACAGGCTTAGGCTTAGCGTTACGTGGGCGTTTACCCGAACGCATGCAAACAGTCATTATGCAGGCACTGGGCTTGGTGACGATCTTTATTGGCTTATCGATGGCTGGCAGCATGAACAAAGCTGGAGCAACCTTGCAAAGCACAGCCCTAGCAGCTCAGCCAATTGTAGTCGATGGGGTGGTGATTGGCTTGGTTGGTTTGGTGGTTGGTGGTTTGTTGGGGGAGTGGTGGCGAGTCGAGCAGCGTTTAGCTGCATTAGGCGATTGGCTCAAAGCTAAATTTAATGGGAGCGGACGCTTTACCGAGGGCTTTGTAGCAGCTTCATTGCTGTTTTGTATTGGCCCAATGACCTTGATTGGTAGCATTAACAATGGCTTGATCGGCGATTCACAGCTACTGATCATCAAAGCGGCGCTCGATGGCTTGGCGGCAATTGCTTTGGCTAGCAGCTTTGGGATTGGCGTGGGCTTTTCGATTTTGATCATTTTGATTTATCAAGGTGGGGTGGCGCTGGCGGCTGGTGCTTTAGCCACGATTTTGCCCAATCCAGCGGTCGATCCACGGGTGTTGATCATTACGGGAGTTGGGGGCTTGATGGTGGTTGGCGTGGGCATCAATCTGCTTGATCTGACCAAAATTCGCGTGGCTTCGTTGCTACCTGCCTTACTGGTAGCTCCGCTGTTTCATTGGCTAATTAGCTTGCTTTAGATTCCCTCCCCCTCTGCCCCCTCCTTACAAGGGTAGGTTTTTTACGATTGGTCTGCTGTGGAGCGTTCCCTCACCCCCTCTCCCACGAAAACGCGGGCGAGGGGGAGCACCCGTTTTCACCACAAATCATGCCAAAACCACGCCATTAAAGCCCCTCTCCCACGAAAACGCGGGCGAGGGGAGTTCCAATAGTTATGATACGGTGGTTCCCCCTCGCTCGCTCGGCGGGAGAGGGGGCAAGGGGGTGAGGGCACATTTTAGGCTTCGTGGAATGGCCAAGCGATTTCCATCAAAGCATCAGGGCCAGGCGGGTTGATCCAGATTTCGCGCGGTGAATCGGAAACCACATAACCATTAGCTTTGACCCAATCGCTACCAGCATCGTAGCCCGCCAAAATATGCGGAAACTCACACTGATCGCCGTGCATTGTCACAACTGCAACTTTACCAGCAGGCAAAATTCGCCCAACTATCTCGCCTTGCGACTCGACAAGCTGATCAACAGGTAAACAAACTTCAATCGGGCCATCATCATCGGCGTTAATCGTGCCGTGAAAAATGCCAAACGCAGAGCCACGCACAACTAAATGATGGTCAGCGGCAAAACGTTCCATCGTGTGGAAGGCATGCGCAATCACATTATCCAACTCGTTAACAAACGTGCGTTTGGTGATGCTGAGGATGGGCTGATCGGCTTGTTGGCGGACAGTTACTTCAAGGCTCATACAAACTCCTTCTTGACGAATTAACCCGAGGATGAGGCTTTGGGCACGACGGGCTTGGATTGCCTGCAACTCGACTGAACGAATGTAGCGGCTAAGCAAAATCTCGGCATCTTTAGCGGAAGCATTAATCAATTGGCGAATCGTGGCAAGTGGCATGTTAATTTGACGCAACATACCAATCAAGCGAGCAGTGGCCAGTTGCTCAGCCTGATAATAACGATAGCCAGTCTGTGGATCGACATAGTGAGCCGCTAAGATGCCTAATTGATCGTACATCCGCAAGGCTTTGAGCGATAGGCGAGTTGCTTGGGCAAAGTTACCAATTGAGATACGCTGTTCGTTCATAGCGCTAGTATAGGGTCATCCCCAAGGGTAGACACAAGGGTGAGTTTTGTTGGGCAACAAAAAAGCCGAAGTAAGCAACTTCGGCCTTTGATTTGAATTGAATCCAGATTTAGCGTTGGCGGGTATTATTTTCGACTGGCACATACACCGGAACCCGTTCGCCATAGCGATAGGGGGGTTGATAAATGCGCCGAGCTGGTTTGGTGCGCACGGCAAACTCTGCGCCGCCAGCAGCAAACGACAAGCCCATAAACAAGGTTGGTGGCACTAACTCAATCGCGCCAATACTCATACCCTTAACATCGAGCGAAGTTGTAAAAAAGCGTTGAAAAAGTGGGCTTAACTTGGGGGTAAGTGCGCCAGCAATGGTTAATGCCAAGAAAATACTGGTACTTGACAACATATCGAGGAAAGCAACCATGCCAAGGCCGATCGAAGCAACGGTCAGGAAACAAAAACTCAAGGCCGTTGCACAACGGCGATAAATCGCCATCGAGCGTTCGCCGCGTTGCAGGCGTAACAAGCCTTCACGGGCAGCATCGAACAACAACGCTGGATCAATCGCGGCGCGAATGCGAAAGCCTTCGGTTGTCGCACAGCCATCGACCAATTGCGAACCATAGCGCTCTTCGAGCACATTGACTGTGGCGTGCTCGATTGCGTGATTACGCCGCACAGCCACACCTTGCCACAATTGATTGAGTTGACGGGGGACATTTAACAATGACCAAATTGGCTGACCGAAGAACCAGAAGATGACTGCCAACGCACCAAATAATCCCGAAAAAATCATTAATCCATGCATAGGCTTTCCTTCCCGTGGCAGTTAACAAGCTGTAAAGTACCAATAAAAGCAGCGTATCACGCCACTGAGTAGCCGTCAAGGCAGACATAAGTACTTTACGCTATACGACCCTATTTGGTTCCGTTCACCCTTGCGAAATTTTCGCGTACAATGGTTGCGATTGTGCTCGGAGGAACCTGTGGGCTATCAATTAACTCCTGAAGTGGTTCGCGGAACCCGTGACCTTTTTGCCGCTGCCGTTCACCAACGTCAGGCGCTGATTCAGACATTAACCGCTACTTTTGATCAAGCTGGCTATGACCCGATTGAGTTGCCATTGCTTGAGCATCGTGAGTTGTATTTAAAAAAATCTGGTGATGATCTCATCGCCAAATTGTACCATTGGAATCAAGGTGGCCGTGATTTGGCCTTACGCCCTGAATGGACAGCCTCGGTCTTACGAGCAGTCATCAGTGGCATGGGCGATGCGCCAATTCCCTTACGCTTGCGCTACGCTGGGCCAGTGTTTCGCTATGAACGCCCACGTCGCGCGACCTATCGGCAATTTACCCAAGTTGGCATCGAATTAATCGGTGCACCTGGCCCGTTGGCCGATGCTGAAGCCCTTGGTTTGGCTGTCACTGGCCTGCGCGAATTGGGCATTCAGCAATGGACGTTAACCATTGGCCATATTGGTGTAATTAAGACGTTGCTCAATAGCCTCGGCTTACCCGAACGGATCACGTCGGCGCTCACCTGGAGCCTCGAACGGATTCGTTCTAAAGGGCTTGATGCGGTTAAACAACAATGGCGCGACGACGACGACGATCTGCCAGTTGATTTAGCCAGCCTAGCCCATCTCGCCGACCAAGATCTTGAGACGCTGTTGTTGCGCGTATTACCCAGTCTTGGGGTGCGCCTCGATAGCGGCGGGCGTGAGCCACAAGCAATCATTCAACGCTTGGTGCGCAAGCTGCGCCGTGGCGACGATGCGCTTAATCTTGATCGCGCATGGCAGTTGCTTTCAGCTTTAACCGCTGCCCGTGGCTCGGCACCAGATGTGATGCAACAGATGCGCGAGCTATGCCAAGAATATACGGTTGCACCCGACGCTTTGGATGAGTTGCAAACCACCCTGACCTTACTTGAGGCATATGGCGTGCCAGCAGATCAGATTGTGCTGGATTTTGGCATGGGTCGTGGCTTGCACTACTACACTGGCCTGATTTTCGAGATCGATGGCGCTGATGGCTTGCAACTCTGTGGCGGTGGCCGCTATGATGATTTAGTTGCGGCGCTTGGTGGGCGAGCAATGCCAGCCGTTGGCTTTGCCTATGGACTCGAACGAATCGTCGCAGCAGTTGCGCCAGCCGAAATTGCCCCAGTTAAAAGTGTGTTGGTTGTTGGCGATGATCATGGCTTGGTAATTCAGGCAGCAGCAGCACTCCGCCAACAAGGCTATCGCACGGCAGTTGATTTGCGCCAGCGTTCGTATGCGGCCAATTTAAATGATGCCCGTCGGCGTGAAATGAGCCATCTGGCCTTGGTTAGTGTTGATGGTATTCAACTGCGCGATTTAAATGAACAGAAACCCCAATGAGTGTGCTACACTACGCGGAGCATATTAAAAGGTAGGAATGGCAATGTTTGAGCAATTAGATCAAATTGAAAAAGAGGCCGCTGCGGCCTTAGCCAGCGTCCAATCACTCGATGATTTGGCTGCATGGCGCACCCAATGGACTGGCAAAAAGGGCGCGTTGGCCCAAGCCAGTCAATCAATCGGTAAGCTCGACCCCAAAGATCGGCCAGCCTTTGGCCAACGCTTTGGCGCGATCAAGCAAGCCTTGAGCGAACAAGAAACCACTTTAGAAGCGCGTTTGCAAAGCGCGGCCTTGCATCAAGAGCTTGAAGAAGACGCGGTTGACATTAGTTTGCCTGGGCGAGCTGCCAATATTGGCCGTTTGCACCCCAGCACTCAATCGCTGCGCCGAATTCAGCATATTTTTGCTGAAATGGGCTTTCAAGTCTGGGAAAGCCGCGAAGTCGAATCCGATGAGTATAATTTTGAATTGCTCAATATGCCGGCGCATCACCCAGCCCGCGATATGTGGGATACGTTCTATGTGCAATCCGACGATCCTCATCAAAAGGTCGTGTTGCGCACCCACACCTCGCCTGGCCAAATTCATGTGATGCGAACATTGAATCCTGAGCCAATTCGGGTGATTTTGCCTGGTAAGTGCTATCGCTACGAGCCAGTCAGCGCTCGATCCGAGATGATGTTCCATCAAGTTGAAGGCTTGGTGATCGGCAAAAACATTACCATGGCCGACCTCAAAGGTACCTTGGCCAACTTTGCGCGGCGCATGTTTAAGGATGATGTGAAAGTGCGTTATCGCCCTTCATACTTCCCCTTCACCGAGCCAAGCGTCGAAGTCGATATCGAATGTTTCATTTGTGGTGGCGAAGGCTGTCGGATTTGCAAAAAGAGCGGCTGGCTGGAAATTCTGGGCGCAGGGATGGTGCACCCAACCGTCTTGCGCAACGGCGGCTATGATCCCGCTGAGTGGAGCGGCTTTGCCTTTGGGATGGGGCCAGAACGCCAAACCATGCTGCGCTACGACATCGACGACATTCGCTGGTTCTTCTCCAACGATGGTCGGTTCTTGGAACAATTCGGTTAATTCTCCGATCGGCGCTGAATGAGACCATTCAGCGCCTTGCTTCAATGCCTGCATTACAACGCTTCCGCTATCATTGGCCTTTGCTGCTCCTCCTGCTGGTGTATTGCACGCTTGCGGTCTGGTGGAGTACCCGCATTCCCTTGGGCGAAGGCCCAGATGAGCCAGGCCATGCCGAATATGCCCTATTTGTGGCCCGCAATAATCGCCTGCCCGATCAGCGTTTAGGCGATGTGCCAGGCGAAGGCCATCAGCCACCACTGGCCTATTGGTTGATGCAACCATTAGCTCGCTCGGTTGCCGTCGAAGATCGGGTAGTGATTCTAGCGAATAATCATCGCTGGATTTGGGCTGGGGGCAAGGAGCCAGCCGCCTTTGCTTGGCGCTCAATCGATCGACCACCCTACCAAGCCGATGTGCTGGTATGGCATCGTTTGCGTTGGTTTTCAATTGGCTGTGCCGCCCTGACGATTGTTGTGGGTTATGCAATCGGTTTACGTTTGGGCTTGAGTAAGACCTTAGCAACCTTCGCCGCCAGTTTGTTGGCATTTTGGCCGCAATTGCTATTTCACTCAGTTTTAGTCTCGAATGATCCATTGCTATGGCTGTTGTGTGCTGGCTTGTTATGGCTGTTGCTTGAGCCAAATCCGCAAGCCTGGTGGCCATGGGCGGTTGGGGCAACCCTAGGGGCAGCCTTACTAACCAAACAAAGTGCGGTGCTGCTAATCCCTTTGATTGGGCTACGGCTTTGGCAATTGCGCCGCTCGATCAACCTCTGGCCTGCGCTTGGTTGGCTGAGCCTAAGTAGTACAGCAATAGCAGGTTGGTGGTATGTGCGCAATTTGCTGCTGTATGGCGACCCATTTGGTTTGGGCTTGTACAAAGGCGAATTTAGCAGCCCAACCTTTTCACCGTGGAGCTTGCACGATTGGGGCGAGGCCATGCATGCCTTGGGCAGTTCGCTGATTGCCCGCTTTGGCTGGATGAGCGTGGCCGCGCCGCAATGGCTGTATTGGTTGTTAGCGATTTGGCTTGGCCTGGCAATTTTAGGCATTCGACGCTTGCGCATCGATCAACGCTGGCAAATCGCTTGGGCCTTGGTTGGCTTGGCCTTTGCTTGGACTTTCGCTTTTGCAGTATTGAGTGGCCAAGTTGGCTGGCAAGCTCGTTTCTTATTTCCGGCGGCTCCGGTGGCGGCGTGTGCCTTGGCGATTGGGCTTGAGCGCAGCATCAAAACGGCGGCTTGGCTCTTACCAGCGTTATTAGTAACAATGGCGGTGGGCTTGCCAAATACCGTGATCAGCGCGGCCTACCCCTATTTGGTGGTTGAGCCACAGCCGGAGCGGCCAGTTTTGGCCTTGTGGCGACCCGATACTGCTAATCCAATTGAATTACGCGGCATTTTGCTGCCCCCAACCGCCAAAGCAGGCCAACCATGGCTGGTCAACACGTTGTGGCGAGCGGTTGGCAAACAAGATCGCCAATGGTCGTTATTTGTGCATTTGGCCGAGGTTGGCAGCAAAGATGAGAGTTTTGCCTTCGATGTGCAGCCGCAAGATGGGGTTTGGCATTCGCTACGCTGGACACCCGACGATTGGTGGGAAGATCTACTGACAATCAATATTCCCAGCGATTTGGCTGCTGGCGAGTATGAAGTGCGAATCGGCTGGTTTGATGAATTTGGCGATTGGAGCCGCGCCGGAGTTTGGAGCCAAGACGGCATCCTGCTTGGTGATTATGCAGTCGTTGGCAAAGTGGTGGTGGAGTAAGTAGAGCGAGGCTATCGGCTATTGACGTTAGGCTATCGGAGATTGGTTGGTGTAATGGATGATGAGGTTAACAATCGGTTCCGCCGTTCCCTCACCCCCAGCCCCTCGCCCACTGCGGCGGGCGAGGGATGTTCCACCGTTCTGATACAGTGGTTCCCCCTCGCCTCGCTCGGCGGGAGCGGGGGCTAGGAGGTGAGGGTATGTCAATCGATGATCGCTGTACTATATTAGTCTCCGATATTCTTGGCTGCGGCTAAAATCACCATCACCGGAATTAATGCCGTGATTTCCAAGGTGTAATCGCTGCGCCCACGTTGGGTAATAATCCCAGCGTTGCGTAATTCCTTGAGATGATGATATAACTGGCCCGCCGATTGCATATTCAAGCGTTCCAACAGGCTTTGGCTGCTGGCAGGGCTTTCCAGCAAGGTCTGGATAATTTGTAAACGCACGGGACTAGCCAAGGCACTTAATACACTAATAAGTTGTTCGGCAGGGTAGCGCAGCAATTCGCCTAAGCCATATTCGCCCTGCCAAACATAATTGCCAAGCGCCGAATTAATTGAGCCAGCAAAGAGAAATGCTCCATGGCCAAGCTCATGCTCATAATCGCTGCCTGTGCGTTGTTGTAATAGCCGTACCAAGCCTAAGTCTTGATTTATAATTGGCGGTATTACCGGAGTTTGGCTTTCTAAGGCACTGACCCGGGCTTCCAACGCGGCAATTCGGTCGAGCAAGGCTTGGGCTGCATCCATGAAGTTGGTTCCTCTGGCTGAAATCGCCCTATTTTAGCTGGCTTGCGACCGATTGAGCAAATGCGGGTTCTAGCGCGACTTGCACGGCAAATTGCTGCTGCATAAACGTTTGGAGCAAGCCAAGCCATGTGGCATCGGGTAATTGATTGAAAAAGAGCACGACCACCCGCGTGCGATCAGCCCATTCGCCTTGCGCAGGCTGCACAAACATGGCTTCGGTCAGCATTGCGGGCAGGCTACCACCCTTGGTGCCAAAATGCTTGAACATCGCTTCATTGCCAGCAATAGTCATCGGCCATTCTAGATATTCGCGCATAGTTTGCGAAACTTCAGGGCTGATCAATTGATTATTGCCAACCAATGCCATCACTTTAGCATAATCGCTGGCGCTACCTCTGGGTATAATGTGCGAGAAAACCTGACCTTGTTCAGCCAAGCTTAGGGTTATTTGGCCTTGATTGCGCACAGTTTCGCGCCATGCTGGTTCTGTTTTGTAGCGCTCAGCTAGTGCTAAGGCTTGTTGCTCGATGCTGGCTTGATCCAACTTCAATAAGGTTGGTAGGGTGCTTGAATCGATTGGCGCATCGGGGTTCATTACCAACAGAAACAGCCCCATAATTGGCAGAATTTTGGTTTGCTGCTGCATCCCTAGCGTTTTGATCGTTTGATCAAGCGCCGCCATGCCCAAGCGATCGATCAAATAATCGGTGGCGGCGTTATCGCTCTCGAAAATCATGGCTTGAGCAAGGGTTTTGAGCGGCACGGTTTTTTGCGGGTCATTGGCAAAGCCGCGTTGATCGGCAGGAATTTCAAGCCGTTTTAATGCCGCCGGATGTGCGCCACCATCAGTATTCGGCCAATACCACAGCTCCCAATCGGCCAAAGCAATCGGTTCTTCGGGATCAAGCGTGCCCGCCTCGACTGCTTGGGCATAGCTTGCCAAGACCACAATCTTCATGGTCGAGGCAAGTGGCAATGGCATTTCAGCATTGAATTGAATCACCGGATCAGCTTGGTTGATGCTGCCATCGCTGTTGGTGCTATAGCTGACCATCGACGTATTGGCGGCATGTTGGCGTATAAACTCCAGCATTTGCGCGGAAGTTTGAGGATTGCTAATTGTTGTAGTGGTCGCAGTCGCCACCGCTGCACTTGGCACAGCCGTTGGTTGAACACTCGCACTGCCACATCCAACCAACATGATCATTAACATGAACACCCAAAACCAGTTAGCCATGTATCCTACCTCTTGCAATATTCTACTATTCTAGATTATATGCATTTATATCAATAAAATTAGAATATTGCAAGATACAGTTTGTTTTAGCTCAGCCTGCTTGGCACAACCCGCCAATGGCTCCAGGCGACTTTGCGATCGCCTAGTTTGATTTCGCTGATTTCAAAAGCTTGATCAACAAGGCTAACCATATAAATTTCTGGCTGAATAATATCCCAATGCTGAATCTGGACTTTGACCAAATAGATTGGATTTTCGGCTGTGCTCTCAGGATCGAAGCCCCAACGATATTCCAAATCGGTGGCTGCGGTGATAATGTGTCTGCCTCGTGTTGTGCGCTCAGCATTGCTTGAACTAAATTGATAAAGCGCGAGATCGCGGACGGCTTCGGGGAGTGGTGGACGCTTTGGCATGCTTAGCTCCTTGGTTGGCAAGATGCTTTGAGTATAGCAAGCGTGATCATTAAAAACATTAGCCTCGGTCGCGAAACATGGCAACCGAGGCTAGACGCTTAATCAAACAAACGTTTATTTAATTGTCATTGGCAGGAAGATTTGGTGAATGCCAACATCGAAGGTGCCCAGCACATCTGGCCCTTGCAACTCGCCATGATCATCGCTGGCGTAGAGTTCGATATTATAGCGACCACGCGCCGCCTCGTTGAAGGTCACGTTGAAGGTTACATTCATGCTAAAGCCAGTTGGGCCGCTGCCGGCAAAACTGCTGGCTTCAACATCAAGCTCGGCAGTGTCGCTGCTGAGGATGTTTGGAGTTTCGGCAATCGCTGTGCCGATGATATCACCCTCGCTGTTGAGCAAACTAAATGTGCCCGAAACGCCCTCAGTAAAGCGTGCCCACAACCCAATTCCATCGGCATTGACCAAGCGTAAATCAAGGCTATCGATAATCCGCCATGGATCGGTGGTGTGAGTCCAGCTAATCGTGAAGGTGGTTTGCAAACCTACATCTACACCGCCTGTATCGGGAGTGATGCTGCTAAATCCGACGTTATTGCGCAAAACTGCCAAATTAACGCTATTCGAATCGCCGCCGCCAGGTGTGGGATTGCGCACAATCACGCTATGATTACCCAGTGCTGTATTGACTGGCATTGAGAAATTAATTTGAACATTATTTAAGAAGGTAGTTGGGCGTTCAATTCCATCAACAAACACCTTGGAGCTAGCAACAAAACCCGTGCCGCTGACGCTGATTTGCACTGGCAAGCCAATTGCTTGTTGCACAAAACTATTGGGCGTAATGCTGCTGATAGTTGGCACTGGGTTGCCTGGAGCAATAATTTGGGTGCTAATTTGTTGTTGATTGTTGGCTGTAATAGGCTCATCAGCCGGCGAACTAAGCGTGCCACGGCTTGTGATCGTTCTAACTTGAGTTGGCGTAGCATTGACTACCACAGTAGCGCGGGCATTGGGCGTGAGCGTGCCAAGCGTACAACGCAAGGTCGTGGCATTGCTGAAACTACATGTGCCTTGGCTAGCACTAATATTGCCAAAACTAACCGAGCTATCAAATGTTTGCTCGTAAATCACGCTGGTTGCGGTAATGATGCCTTGGTTGATTAAGCTCACATTGTATTGGAATGGGGTGTTGACCTGTACCGGATCAGCCGAATCGCGCAGACTGACCGCCAAATCAACTTCGGGCTGAGTCCATTGGGCAAAGCGCTTCGATGATTTGCTGCCAGCAGCATCAAAAATTCCACCAACAAATAGATCATCGCCGCGCACGCTCATTGCGAATCCTTTGACCGAATCGGCATTGCCAGTGCCGCCACTAATTCCGCTACCCAATGCTTGCCAAGCAGTACCATCCCAACGGGCGATATTGGTTGGGCGAGTGGGGTTAGGCTGCGAGTAGAAAAACGTACCAGCTGCATACAAATCAGTGCCACGCACTGCCAGCGTTTGAACAGTGTTGCCAATGCCAAAGCCTTGAGCCAACGGCGACCAAACCCCAGTTGTCGGGTGAACAAGGGCGATTGCGCTGGTTCCAGCCACGCCATCAGCTAAATTGAACGAGCCACCAACCGCAATCTGGGTGCCAAATGCCGCTAACGAAAATACAATATCGTCAGTGCCACCGCGCAATGCTTGCCAGGCTGTACCATTCCAACGGGCAATATTATTGGCGCTCACGCCGCTAGCAGTGCTAAAATCACCGCCTGCAAATAACGTTCCGCTGCGGAACACCAAGGCATGAACTGGCCCGCCAATGCCTGAGCCAAGCGCCGACCATGAATTTCCGCCGTTGGTACTGCGGGCAATATGATTGACAGTCGTACCATCGATTTGGGTAAAATCGCCGCCAATCACAATTTCACTACCGTTGATGGCAATTGCCCGCACCGAACCATTGATACTATTGGAAATCTCAAACCATTGCTGATCACCAATATCCCACTTGGCCACGCCTGCGGTGTTGATTCCGCCAGCCTCGCTAAAATCGCCAGCAACGATCAATTGATCACTGCCAAATGGCGCAATTGCCCGCACGGTATCATTGGTGCCATTTTCAGTTTTGCCAAATAATGGCGACCATGTGCGGGTCGTTGGGTTGAACAGCGCAATATTGTTGATCGCCTGATCGCTGGCGCGGTTGAATTCGCCACCGACAAACACGCCTGAAGCGCTGGCATGCACCGCAAATACTGCATTATCCGGCCCGCTGATTGTGCCACCCAAGGGCAAGAATTGATGCGGCTGATTGCTGCCAGTTGGCGTGGGAATAAACAAACTAACAAAACCACTCGGATTAAGTATATTGGTACTTTCACCAGTAACGAAAAATTGTTCAGTTGTGCCAATCCGTTCGATTTGGCTAATTTTGAAGGGTGAATTTGGTATAAACTGCCAGGTTGTGCCGTTCCATAGCCCCATTAAATTCCCCGTGGTTACCTGACCGCTGGAGTTCACCAGACCAAAATAATTGCCCCCAACAAAGATTCGCCCAGGTAATTCGGCAATTGCGCGAATTTCAGAATTTGACGCAATTGGATTAAAGCCGCGGCCAGTGAAGGCTTCCCACGTATTGCCGCCGCGCCAAGCTGCCGAGCCGCCCACTGGCAAGACAACGCCTGCACTGGTGAAACTACCACCAACCACCACAAAATTGCTGCTGCGAAAATCGACAAAGCGCACTCGACCATTTACCCCATTGTTCGTGCCAGTACCAAGGCTTTGCCAAGCATTGCCATCCCATAAGGCGATATTGTTGGCAACCAAACCATTGGCGCTGGTAAATACCCCGCCTGCCAAAATTTGGGCCGTGTTGCTGGGATTGAAGGCTACAGCAAAAACTTGGGCATTTGTGCCTGCTAGGCCATCAGCCAAGGCGCTCCATGTGCCATTCGTCCAGCGGGCAATTCGATTGGCGCTGACCCCATCGATGCTCGTAAAGCTGCCGCCAACATACACAATATCGCCATTCGCATCGGGCACAACCACCACAGCATCGACCGAGCCATTAACATTGGTTGCTAGCGCCGACCATTGTTGGGTGGCAATATTCCAGCGGGCGATACTATCAGCGGCGACCCCGCCAGCACTAGCGAACTCGCCCACAGCGTAGACATTGCCGCTGGTTGAGGCATCGATCGCCTCGATTTTGGCATTTGCGCCGCTGATACCACTGCCTAGCGCAAACCAACGTTCGCCATTCCAACGGGCTACTCGTGCAGCATCGATGCCGCCGACTCGGCTAAACAACCCACCAACAAACAGATCGTTATTCAATGTTGTAATCGCATTAATCTTATTATTGGCATCGGCCACCAAATTATCGTTATTCCAAAATTGGTCGTCGGCCACCGCATTGAGTGCCGTGGGAGCCTGCAAATTTGGCTCTGATTGAGCTGCGTTGGCCTGAAATTGCGGCCAAGTGCCACCGATCACCAGCATCACGATTGCCAAAAACTGTAGCATCCGTCGCATACATTCCTCCTAATCAATAGCTGAAAACTCATCGCCAGGGCAGGATAGCCATCTGCTATCACGCAACTATCACGCTACCTAGAGAGTTTGTATGAACTAATGTGACATCGGGCAATTTATGCTGCGCTTAGCTGACCATAAGCCAAACGCTTATGGTATACTTCACGCAGAAATGCGGCAAACCACCTGTTGGGGGCGCTCATGGGCAATTTCATTAGCCAGTTTTTTCTCCTATTAATCCCAATTCTCGAAATCGCGATTTTTGTGCGAATCATCATGTCGTGGTTTGATCCGACGGGTCAATCACGCTTTGCCTTGATTCTGCGCGAAATCACCGACCCAATCTTGCTACCAATTCGGCGAGTTATTCCATCTATCGGCATGTTTGATCTCTCGCCATTAATTGCGCTGCTGATTCTGCAAGTTTTGCAAACGGTTTTCCAATCGGTTAGCTAAAGCGCTAATTGATTTTTTAGTCATGCCGTGCCGTGGATGCAACGCCCAGTGGGTGGCTTCCACGGCTTTTTGTTGAAAGGATTCAAGCATTGGCACGTCGTTACCTTATGTTGTTAGTCTTTGGTGCGGGGATCTGTACGCTCGGCATCGAAATGACTGCTTCGCGGCTTTTGGCTCCTTACTTCGGTACATCGCAGTTGATTTGGGCCAACGTCATTGGTTTAACTTTGCTCTATTTGACGATTGGCTATACCCTCGGCGGGCGTTGGGCCGACCGTCGGCCTGAATTGGGCTTGCTTTGTACGATCATTTTGGTCGGGGCAATCACTGCTGCTGTGATCCCTTGGATCTCACGGCCAATTTTGAAGTGGTCGCTTGAGGCCTTTGCCACTCGTTCAGCGGGCTCGTTTATTGGCTCGTTGCTGGGGGTTTTGGCCTTGTTCTCAGTGCCAATCACCTTGTTGGGCATGGTTAGCCCCTTCGCAGTACGCCTCGCGATTCGCGATGCTGCCGATGCGGGCAAGGCGGCGGGCAACCTCTCGGCAATTTCGACGCTTGGCTCGATTCTCGGTACGTTCTTGCCGGTGCTCTTCCTCATTCCCACGGTTGGCACAAATATGACAATTTATATTTTTGCCATGGGCTTGTTGGTGTTAATTTTGCCTGGCTTCTGGTTGGAGCGGCGCAAGTTGCTGCCAGTCGCTTTGGTGGCCTTGATCGTAGTGGTGGCATTGGCATTTTGGCCGCAAAGCGAGCCAATCAAGGTCGCCGATTGCCGTGGTTGTAGCCTGATTACTGAAGATGATTCGGCTTACAACTATATTCAGATTGTCGAACGGGGCAGCGATGCCAACAAAATGATCGGCTTGGTGCTCAACGAAGGCCAAGCCATCCACTCAATTTACTACCCAAAATTCGAGCAAACTAATAATGCTAGCGATTTGCTGACCAACGGGCCATGGGATTTTTATAATATTGCGCCTTACTTCTACCCCAACCGTAGCATGGAAAGCGTCAACAGTATGGCCATGGTTGGCTCGGCGGCTGGCTCAGTGCCCAAACAATTTTTAGCCATTTATGGCAAAGATTCAGTGATCGATGGAATTGAAATCGACCCACGAATTGTTGAACTAGGCCGTGAATACTTCGCGATGCACGACGTGCAATATTATCAAGCACGCGGCGAAACTCCCCAGTTTCCTAATTTCAATACTTATGTTGCTGATGGCCGAATTTTCTTCGCTGGCAACGACAATAAATATGATATTATCGGCATGGATGCCTACAAACAGCCCTATATTCCGTTTCACCTCACCACCCGTGAGTTTTTTGAAACGGTACGCGACCATTTAGCTCCCAACGGAGTTGCTGTGGTTAATGCAGGCAAGCCCAACACCGCTGCTGGCGGCGATTATCGCTTGGTCAATGTGTTGGCCAGCACCATGAGCAGCGTGTTTGCCCATGTCTATATGATCGATGTGCCGAATAATTTTAATACAATGTTGATTGGCATTCCTGGCGATGTTGGCGATGGCGTTGCTAACTTTGAAGCCAATCTCGCAACCATTCAAGACCCGACTCTGCGCTATGTGATGGAGCAAGCACTAGCCAGCAATAGCAGCAAAAAACCAATTCGCCGTTGGGATGGCGTAGGCGAAAATCGGGTCTTTACCGACGACCTCGCCCCAGTTGAATCGGTGATCGACCGAATTATTTTGGGGCAGGTTGATGAAGGCCAATAGTATGTCAACCAGCGATTCAGATTCACAAGAGATTAAATTGCGCCGCGCCAAGCGCCCCAAGGGCATTGTGCTGATGGTACTAGCCTTTTATGGAGCCGCCGCGTTGGTGGTGATTTCCGCCTTGGCAACGGGCGGAACTGATGTCATGCCTAGCGATGTGGCCAGTGTCGTCACGATTTACCTGATTGCATTGGCGTTTGGCTTATGGCGCTTGTGGCGGTGGGCGTGGTTTGCCACCGTGATTATGTTTATTCTGAGCACCTTTTATGTGTTCAGCAATGCCCTGCTGCTGAGCAACTCGATCATCAGCGTCGAGGTACTATCGCCGTTACTGTTGATTGTGCTGGCTTTGGGCTATTTGCTCTCCAAAGATATTCGCACAATCTATTTGCGCAATGGTTGGGAGATTGTAAAGGATGAGGGATGAGGGATGAAAGATGTGAGAATTAGCGGATTATTCGTGCAATTCGTGTAATTCGTGGCAAAAAACTAAACCTTCATGTCCTTCGTGCCCTTCGTGGATCAATTTTTAACCTATAAACACAAGTTAAGGTATCAGGTTTGGTAAGGTCAATGGGATAATTAGGGGTCACTGGCCCCTAACCCCCGACCCCCGACCCCTAAAGTTATGAAAACACTTTCACTACTAACATCCGATAATTGGCACGATTACGCCTTGCTCGATAGTGGCAATGGCCGCAAACTTGAGCGTTTTGGCCCAGTCACCGTGATTCGCCCCGAAAGTGAAGCCTTGTGGCAACCCAAACTCGATGCCAAGGCATGGGAAGCGGCTCATGCAATTTATGAATATCAAGGTAAGGGCGAAAATTGGCGTAAACTCAAGCCACACCCTGAAACATGGATGATGAGCTACCAAGGCTTACGCTTCAAAGCCCAACTGACCCCGTTTCGCCATGTTGGGGTTTTCCCTGAACATGGTGCGCAATGGGATTGGATTGCCGAGCAAATTAAGCGAAGCACCGAGCAACCACGAGTACTCAATTTGTTTGCATATACTGGCGTGGCCTCGTTGGTTGCTGCGAAAGCTGGAGCCAAAGTAACCCACTTGGATGCTTCTAAAGCTTCGGTCGATTGGGCCAAGGAAAATCAAACAGCTTCGCAACTTGCGCCCGATTCAATTCGCTGGATTATTGATGATGCCTTAAAATTTGTACGGCGTGAAGCACGGCGCGGCGCTCACTACGAAGGCATCATTATGGACCCCCCAGCTTTTGGGCGGGGCAGCCAAGGCCAAGTTTGGCAATTTGCTGAATCATTTCCAGTGCTTTTGCAAGAATGTCGCACGATTCTGGCTCCCAAACCATTGTTCTTCTTGGTAACGACCTACGATACCCGCTCCTCGGCTTTGATGTTGGCCAACACGCTGGGCGATAGCTTGGCGGGTTTGCCAGGCGAGCTTGAGGCTGGCGAACAAACCTTGCGCGAACAATCGGCAGGCCGTTTATTATCGACCTCGATTTATGCCCGCTGGAGCGCCAAATGAGCCATGAATGCTGGCTGATTCGCCATGGCGAGAGCGTTGCCAATGCTGGCGAACGCACGCCCGATCCAGCTAGCATCCCCTTGACGGCATTGGGTTGGCAACAAGCGTATGGCTTGATCGAACGCTTGCCCAAGCCCCATCGAGTGATCGTTTCGCCATATCTGCGTACCCAACAAACCGCTGAACCCTTGCTAAACCACTATCCTGAGCTCCAAGCTGAGGTTTGGCCAATCCACGAATTCACCTATCTTTCGCCAGCGCTTTGCCGCGATACCAACCAAGCTGATCGCCAGCCAATGGTTGATGAGTATTGGCAACGCTGCGACCCTGATTATCGGCATGGCCCCGATGCCGAGAGTTTTCGTATGTTGATCGAACGGGTGCAAGCCGCCATGCAACAACTCCAAGCCTTGGATGGCATTAGCTGTGTTTTTGCCCATAGCCAGATTATCCGCACCATGCTTTGGCTGCAAACCCAAACCATCACCACGCTTGATCAAGCAGTGATGCGGCGTTGGCATACTGATGGTGGCAGTCGCGTGGTTGATAATGCTGAATGTATTCGTTTGCTGTGGGAATAATCTAAAGCAACCCCGCGCTCACGTAGTTTGGGCGAGCTAGACATTCAAGGGTAGGTTGTTACCTCGTTCCCTCACCCCAACCCCTCTCCCACTGCGGCGGGCGAGGGGCATTCCACCCGTCATGCTGGGCTGCTTCCCCCTCGCTCGCTGAGCGGGAGAGGGGGCTAGGGGGTGAGGGCATGTTGTGGTTTTATAACGGCAATTGAGGCTTGGGTAAGCCTTCTAACTCGGCATATTCATAGACGATTGAGCGCAAGTGATCGAGGCTATTGAGGATGAAGTAGTGCTCGTGGTAGCCATAGGGTGCTGAAGCGGTGTCGGCAACCCGTTCAATATCAAACTCATAGCGCGGGGTTTCGGGATTGAGCGCGTGCAATAACTCGCCTGGAGATGAGAGCAACCCAGCCCCCAAAACCTTCAACTCGCCGTTTTCACGCAACAAACCAAACTCGGTGCTAAACCACCAAATCCGTGCAATGCCTAATTGCTGGCGTTCATCTTTGGCCGAGAGATACAGCGGCCCGAACAATTGGGCAATATCGGCAAATTCGCGGTTGGTAAAGGCTGGCAAGTGGCCAAAATACTCGTGAAACAAATCGGGCAGCGGCGTAAATTCGAGTTCATGCGGGCGGCGAATATAGTTGGTGACCGGAAAACGGCGCTCAGCGATATGCTCAAACCACTCGGTTGGCCCAAGATAGGCATTTTGGGCATCGCCCAAAGCCCAGCCAGTCAGCGTGTTCAGGTAATCGCTAACTGCTAATGGGTCGGGCAAGTGGGTGCGATCGAGATTCAAAATATCGATGCCTTCGAGAAATAGCTTGCAAGCATGTTGTTGCGCGAGGGGCATTTGACGCTGCCACAGCGCTGCCCATGTATCGTGATCTTCTTGTGGATATTCCAAGCGGCTGAGCGTTGGCGATGCGGTGGCCATTGATCACTCCTTTGTGTAAGCCATAGGCTGCCAACCAAGCCCAAGCATGGGAGTGGGAGTGGCAGCAGTGCCAAAATAGTTGCCTCGCTATTGTACCAAATCTCAGCCGATTCCCCAACAGCCTATTGCTAGAATTGCATAGAACCTATGTGATTTTCGGCATATTGCTATTCTTTGAGCATCGATACCAACAGGCTATCATCAAAGGGTTGGCGATTGCGCAAATTGCTCAGTTGTAGTTCATGATCTTGCACCCGATCAATCCCCAATGGGCGTTCTTGTTCAAGCACTGCTTGCATTTGGGCTTCAGCTGCTAACACATCACTAAGCTTCCAATACAGGAGGCCGATTTTCCATTGAATGTTTAACGCAATAGTCCGATTATAATGCTGCATGAGTGCATATGCTTGATTGAATCTTTGGATTGCTTGGTGATAGTTTTTTTGCAACATCGCTACATTTGCTTGGCCTTGCAACATGTAAGCGCGGCCTTCATCAAAATTCATGCGCTCAACAATAGTAAGTGCTTGATCAAAAGCTATTTGGGCTTGGTCAAGTTGGTTCAATTTGAGATACGTTTCACCGAGATTATAGAGTGCACGACACTCATCAGCTTGGTTCTCAGATTTTTGAGCGATAGTAACAGCTTCAATAAAATATTCAGCAGCTTCTTCATGGTATCCAAGCAATGCAAGGTTTGTTGCGAGATTATTCACTCTGAGGCTTTCACCTGAACCCTCATACCCGCTTAACCTAAACAATCGTAGTGCCTCGCGCTCTAAGTCCAGGGCTTTATCCAGATGTTTATCACCACCCATTTGGCTATAACATGTGGCCATATCACCTAAAAATAACGATTGTAAATAAAGATCGTTGATCTCAAGAGCAAGCGCATAAGCTCGTTCATGCCACCCGAGTGATATTTTATACTCTGCACGAGCGAGATATCTATTAGCAAGTGCTCCAGCAAATATTGCTGCTTTATAAAGCTCTTGAATACGCAGAGCTGCCTCAAACCCAAACTCATGTTCGGCTAAAGTGCTATAGCGACGACCAACTCGTATCCGACTAACTCCACCACTGGAAAATCCTAATTCAACCACGATTTTATCTATTACTGGCGAGATCGGTTGTTGTTGCGCCCATTGCCAAATTGCTACAATATGAGCATATTCGCGATCAAAATTATCAATGCTTTTAGTTTGAGTAGCTCCGCCTGCTCGAAAATCCTGATAAATAATTTTGAGAGTTTCAACACTGGCTTGGGCATAATTCAATAGAGTTTGAGTTTGTTCTGCTTCGTCCAAATAACGGCGTAGCACGCTGCGAACGAGGTCGTGCATGCGCCAGCGCTCTTGGCGATGCTCAAATTGAATCAAGTTGTGCAAGGCCAATTTATACAGCAAATTTTCGTTGGCCATGTTGAAATCCAGCCCTGCTGTTGCTAAACCCATGGCACTACTAAAGTCGGCCACAATCAGGCTGAGTTGACGCGCCAAGGCTTGCAATTCGCTGGGCAAACGGGCGTAACTCAAGGCCAACGATGCTGCCACGCTGGCCTGCGGATCATCGGGGTATTCCAAGGCGGCGAGTTGTTGCTGTTGATCGCGCAGTTGGATCAGATATTCGGCAACCGCTAACTCAGGGTTTTGGGCCAAAATACTGGCACTGATGCGCAAAGCTAAGGGTAGATAACCACAGGCAACGGCCAATTGCTGGGCAGTTTCAGCCTCAAGTCGTGGGCAAATTTGCTGGAGCAAAGCGATGGCCTCAGGCTCCTGAAACTCGGTCAGATGCAGTTGCGCCATCAGCGGCATCGCAAACCGCAAGCGGCTAGTGACCAACAAACAACTACCAACTGGCGGGGTTAAATCTTGGACATGGGCCAAATCTCGCGCATCGTCGGCCAAAATCAATACCCGCTTATCAGCCAACACCTCATGATAGATTTCAAGCAGTTTTTCGCGTTGTTCAGGCAATTTGGCATTCGGCTTAAACAGGGCAATCACCGTGCCCAGTGCTTGCTCAATCGTCAGCGGTTGCTCGCGCGAGCCATACAAATTGAGCACAATTTGGGCATCAGGAAAATGCGGAATCAACTGATGCGCCAAATAGATTGCTAGCTCAGTTTTTCCAACCCCGCCCATGCCTTGAATTCCGTTAATTACCGCACCCTGTGCGGCATTGTGGGCGATATCGATCGCATAGTGAGCTTGTTTGAGTTCGGCTGTACGGCCCACAAAATCGGCCAAAATCGGGCGCAGTTGGTGCAACGACGGCGCTTGGGTTGGCGTGTGTGCTTGCGGTTGCTCGTTATTGAGCAAGCTGGTTAGTTGTTGAATCAAGGCTTTTTGATAGCGATGATAGGTCGCTTTGTGCACATTCAGCAATGAACAATAGGTTTCAACTGGCGCACCTGGATAGGTCGTCAAAACGTTCAGCACCGCTTGTTGATTGGCTTCAAGTGGCAGTTGTTGCAATTGTTGGTAAAACGCAGTTAATCCACCCTGTTGCTGAATTATGTGCCGCCAATCAGTTTGGCTAAGCAAGCGTTCTGGGCGTTGTAACACATCTTGCACGGTGCGTTCATTCCACATTGTCATTATGCAGCCTTTCTCGTTTTATACCAGCTCAAAGCTAGGCCAAGCAAAATCAGGGCTAAACTTAGGCCACTAACCCAACCACCAACGATTAAGCTCTTGGGTCGATAGCTGAATTCGACTGTGTGTTGGCCTGCATCAACCCATACGCCGCGCAAAGCATAATTGGTGCGATAGAGTTGAGCTGTTTGGCCGTCAACGCTTACTTGCCAATCGTTGGTGTAGGCATCAGCCAAAACCAACAAACCTGCCGCTGAAGTTTCGACCTGCACCAGCGCCCGATTTGGCTCATAGCTCACCGTAGGAGTCAGCGTTTGGCTCGGTGCTTGGCCAAGCGCCGGAATTGGCTCGGCCACAATTGCTTGCTTGGCTGGGTCAAAATCGTTAGCTGCCAGCCGATCAAGTTGGGCTAATTCGTCGCTAATTACCTCGGTTTGATAGACCATCCAGGCGCGTGGCAACACCTCAGGATTGCGATAAATCGTGCCTTCATCGTTACGTTGCACCAATTCTAAGGGTTGATACAACTCAGGGTTGGGGCTATTAGGCGTAAAAATCAGATATTCCACATTCAGCATATTCAGCAAACGCCGCTGGTTGTAGGCCATGGTGAAATACGCGTGTAGGCTGTTGCCACCCTCGCCAAGTTTATGATAATCCTTGCCATCCATTAGGCGCGTTAGCCGATTGTATTGGGCTAAATAGAGCGATTGATAGCCGCGAATATCCTCAAGTCCAAAAGCACTAAACACATTCGTCGGCATGGCTTGATAATCGGCTCCAAACACGCGAAACACCCCGGGTTGGCTCAGCAGAAAATTGATCTGGCGAGTTGGCGGATACAGAATCGCCGGATCTTGCAAGGCTGGCTCGGCAGCCAAACTGGCTTGCTGATCAGCGGTTGGCTGGAAGATTGCAGGATCAATGCTGGTGTTGTAGCTGCCACCATACCAAAGCAAATCGCCCAGCAGAATCAACAAAACAGCAAGATTGCTCCAACGCCGTGGAATGCGTTTGATCAACAACCCTACCAATGCCAAACCACTCAAGCCCAGAATAGCAAGGCTGGTTGGGTTGAGTGCCAAACGCAGCATGGTGCTATATTGGGCATAACGCGAATCGACAGTGAATAAGGCGATATGTTGCAAAGCCCAGCCAGCCACACCAATTAATCCAAGCAGCAAGAGGCCGCGTTGCACCCAGAGCGCCCGATTTGGCTTGTTGCTCGGTTGCTGCAAACGTTGTAAGCCAAAGCCTGCCAACAGGGCTATCGCAAAACCCCACAGGCTAAACCACCGCTGATGATCAGCAAATTGGCGATAGGGCGGAACCAACCAAAGCAGCAATTGGAGCAACGGTGTGCCAATCGCCACCGCAAACGAGCCAAGCGCCAAGCAGGCAAACAGCCTCACGCCAGGCTGTTTGCTGCGCCAAATCGCCAAGCCTGCCAAGGCCAAACTTACGATGCCTGCATAGGGTTGAATGCCCTGCAACAAATGTGGTTGCCATGCGCTAGCAGTTTCGCGGGCGGCTCCATCAACAATCGGCAACGCCAAGCGCAGCAGCCACACCATGATTGAACTGGCCGAGCCAAGCCCTGAGCCAATATCAAGGCGTTGGCCCTGAGCCGAAAGGGCAATTTGTGGCAACAACTGCACCGCACTCAATCCGAGCGCCAAGCCAATTGCACTGCTAAATTGGCCGATTTGTTGGAAGCGTAAGCGCCAAGTTGGCAACGCCAACAGTTGAGCCAGCAGCAAACAGCCAACCCCGACATACACATAGAAGGCTAGTTGAATTTGGCTGACCAACGGCAAGGCCAGCACCAAACTGGCGAGCAGCCAATCGTGCCAACGTTGGCTTTGGCAGGCCCGCAGCACCGCCCAAAAACACCACGGCAGCATGGCACAAGCCGCACTAAACTCGGGAAAATGCAGCCAATTGAGTAAAAAGCCACTGAGCATATAGCCCACGGCAGCGAGCGTTGCTGGCATTGGCTCAAGTTGCATGCGTTGAGCAAATTTAAACGTGCCAATCCCCGCCAACCACACATTCAACAGCGTATAAATCCCAAAGGCATAGCCAACTGGCAGCAGCACAAACAGCCAACTCAAAGGGTAGAAAAAGGCCAACTGACCATCGGCCAACAACGGCGTGCCAGTTAAAATCGTCGGGTTCCATAGGGGCAACGCGCCTTGCTCAAGAATCTGGTTGGTTACCAAGCGGCGCGGGTAAATTTGGGTAACCAGATCGCTATTGATTGGATTATTGACCGCCACCCGTTCGTAGGAAAAGCGCCAAGGATGCAGGTGGGCCACGATATCCAGCGGCAAGAAAATGTTGCCCAGCACCACCCGCCACAGCAAAAGCAGGGCGACAAAGGTAATGCTGAGATACGGCCACCAGCGTTGCCACTGGCGCAAAAATAGGCTTGGTTGCATGGCGCTCATTCCATTAAAAACCCATGGGCTGAGGCTCAACCCATGGGCAACGATCTGATGCTCAATTATACGCGATTAGCTGGCTAGGCGCGGTGTTCGACGTTTGAACAACCATGTCAAGCCAAGCAGCACGATCAGGGGAATGATAATCCACAAGCCAAATTGCCAGCGTTGTTCTTGCAATAAAGCTTGTTCAAATTGGTCGATTGCCTGACCGTTACTGGCACAAAAACCCGTGCCATCAGGCCGACAACGATCGATCAGATCAAAGCGTGAAAAGCTGCTAAAGCACCAATAACAACCAGCAAGGCTGGCAAGACCAAGGCTGGCAGCAATCACAATCGGCAATAGCTTGATCGTTGCATATGGGCTGGCCAACTGACCGATACTATAGCCCAAGCTCAAGCTACTCAATAGAAAAAAGACCAATATACCGCTGATCATCAAGAGATCACTAAACCCTGCCATGTGCTAACTCCAGCCGGATCAACTAGCGTTGATTTTTGCCTGATGTCGTTTTATCGAGATTAACCAACTCGTCGCGATGTGCCAAAATTTCGGCATGCAATTGTTCAGGAGTCATCGAACTACCATATTTGTTCCAGAGATCAATCCCAATCTGCACAGTTAGCACATCGCCTGGGTCGTTCGTGCCGGTGAAGGCATCGCCAAGGTTGGCTCCATCTTGCAGGGTGCTGGTATCAAAGCCAGCGGCTGCCCCAACATAGCCATAGTGAATATTTGACCAAATATCGTAGTAGTATTCGTTGGTTTGGTCGCCACGAATCGGAAAGTAGAAATCGTTATCAGCATTGGTAGAGGGATCGCCATCAAGATCAAGCAGATCGTTTAATTTTGGCTTGTGATCCCAATCGCCGCCGCTATGGACTTTGGCTGCCCACATTGCTAAGGCCGCAATTAATTTATCACCGGGATTGCCGCCACCAAGATAGTCGTACCATTGGGGATTTCTAAATGAGTCGAGCAACGATTTGATCATGCCTACAGTTTCGCTTTGGGCATTGGTGATCATCTCTTGATGCATGTATTGCAAGGTTTGATCAAAGCGATCGTAGTTGTTAGGGTCGGCAGGTGGGGTTGGCGTTGGTGTTTCTTCGGCTGTAAATTGGGTAGTATTGCTATTAGGCTGTCCTCCAGCAGGTTTTGCTGCGGCATCGCCTTCGGTCAGCGGCCCTTGAAACAAGCGGGCGGCTTCTTCTTCGGCCTGGCGCATCAGGTTTTTGATTTGTAAGGTAACTGCTTGACTCTCGCGGAGGGCAGCGGTTAGGCGCCTAAAGGCCGGAAAAACATTGCTTTGCATTTCATTGGCAAAGGCTTTGGCGGCATCGCCTTGCCATTGGCCGCCAACTAAAGCATCGTGCACTTGACGAATACTTTGGGTGATCGATTCACTTTGTTCGGCTTGGCGGTTGAAACGGCTGGCGATTTGCTCAAGCTGCTCAAATTGAGCTTGAACGATTTCGGCGGTCATATGCTCATTCCTCCTAAATAATTCTGTTGCGAGGAATACAGTGGTGGCTCGAATAAGGCTGCGATGTGGGGTATTCTCGTCGAGGAAGAGTATAGCATGCTCTGCTATGGAAGCGAATCCATAGACGAAAAAGTACAGGGATTAATATCAGAGTGTTATCGATGCTGCTGGACTATCACCTGCTAAAATATCATTACTCGCATTCCCTCTCGATCGATGGCTGAAAAGTTCAGCCTACATAATTCATCTTTGACAAACCGCCCAACCAATTTCAGGGCTAAGCTGTTGTTTGGCAGAATCGTAGTGTGTACCAATCAAGCCAGCCACACAGGCCAATGCTTGGTTTGAGCCATCAGGCAATTCGATTGTGATTGGTACGCGAGCTAAGCCACTAGGGAAGCGATGATTAGCAATGCCCTCACCAAGGCTTTTGCTTGGAGTTGCATCACTTTCGGCGGGTAGCTCAAATAAGTACTGAATCAGCCTTTCTTGATAGATTGCGGGGTTGTACGGCCAATCAAGCTCGTGATCAAGTTCAGCATTTAATAGGCTTGAACGTGGTTGCTCAAACAGCGGATTGCGCAGCGTTGGCTGTTCTTTGGTATCTTTGATATAAGGAAAGAGGTCGGCAACCCAGCCCGTGACAACTTCGCCACCATACTGATCATAGGGTTTATAGAGTTGTTGCCAAAAACTGTGCGGCGGTCGGCCTTCGCTAGTCAAAATCAAGCCCTCGCAAATTGGGGCAATTCGCTCCGTCCACCAAGCCAAATCATACTCGGCCAAGCGTTCGACACGTTCGGCGATTGAGCGCCAATCGGCAGGCGTGCCTAGCAGGGTGATATTTGGAATGCCACAAACGCAAACCGCCCCGTAATCAAAATAATGCTCAAACCTTTCCATCAACCCAATTTGGCTGGCGGTGCGGCTAATTGAGGTTGTGGTTGAAAAATCGCATTGCAAGGTTTGGGCAAGTTGGTCGGGTAATGCTTGATTGAGGAATGCTGCCCAAAGTTCGATTGCTTGGGTCCATGCTGCTTGACTACTGAGATCATCAACCCGAATGGTGAGCTGCTTTTTAGCTTCATGGGCAACAAAACGCTGGCGCAAATGCTCAGCATGTCGGTTGACATGATTCGCAAAGCCCTGAGCGATCGTTAGCCAAAGACAATCGGGTGTGAGTACCAAGGGATAGTGCTGGCTAAAAGCAAGGTGGATTGTTTGAATTAATGGATTATCAGTATTCGTTTTGACCAACAACTGAGCCGGATCATGGCTGGTTTGGATGAGCTGGCGTTTGATCCGAGTCGCAAATTGCGCCTGAGCAGCAACCAACTCAAACGAACTTTGATAAGGCTCAACTGCATCGACCACGAACTGAATTGAGCCATGGCTTTGGGCTAAAATTGGGGCAATTTCAGGCATCTCAATACTTCTCCATTCAGTCAAATCGCACTTAACGATAAGCACCTAGCACAGCTAAATTTCATTAATACACCGCCCAACCAATTTCAGGGCTAAGTTGATTGGTATCACGATTGTAGCCTGTGCCAATCAAGCCTGCGACTAGCCTAACCTTCGTTGCAGGTCCATCTATATGCTCGCGATAGGTTGTCGTCACTTTGGCTAAACCACTCGGAAAAATCCAAGGCGCAAGACCGCTTTCTCTGGACTCAGTTTCAAACTCCAACACCTCAGGATCAAATGGCTCTATTTCCGCCAAATTTACCAATGGTTCAGGTTGAGTTAGTTGGATTGATGGTGAGGCAAGCGGATCATCCAAAAGCTGGCGTTGGTGGGCAAGCATTGGGTTACGACATAACTGGCCAGGTTTACCAACTTTCTTGATATATGGAAACAAATCGATAATCCAGCCATCAATTTTGTCATCACAAAAACCACTGGTTTGATGATAGATTTGTTGCCAGAACCTATGCGGCGGTTGACCTTCGATGGTTAAAATCAAGCCCTCGCAAATTGAAGCTAGCCGCTCCGTCCACCAGCCAAGATCAAAAGTTGCTAGCCATTTTACCCGTTCAGCGATTGAGTGCCAATCGGCAGGTGTGCCCAGCAACGTAATATTTGGAATGCCACAGATTGGCATAAAATCATAGTCAAAAAAGGCTTGAAAGCCCTCCATCAACACAATCTGGCTGGCGGTATGGGTGATTGAAGTTGTGGTTGAAAAGTCATTTTAACTAGGTTTTTAGGTAGAGCTTGCGCTAGTTGGTCGGCCCAAAACCCAATCGTATCAGCCCATGTGATCCCTTCATCAACCCGCAAGTTTTTTTTGCCTGTATGTTCAACTAAGCGTTGGCGTAATTGTTGATAGTGTTGATTTACGTGCGAACTAAAACCTTGGGCGATTGTCAGCCAAATGCAATCGGGGGTGAGCACCAGCGGATAATGTTGCCCATAGGCTAGCTCCAAACAACTCAATAATTGATGATCACTGCCCGTTCGGGCAAATAATTGAGTTTGGGTTTGCAGGGTTTTCAGTGGTGGCAGCCCTTGCCAAAGCGGCAATTCTTGGGGTTGCAAGCACACTGGCGAGCTTTGGCATGGCTCAACTGCATCGACTACAAACCGAATTGAGTCATGGCTTTGAGCTAAAATTGGGGCAATTGTAGGCATCTCAATCCTTCTCCATTAACTTGTGCGATCAGCTTGATAGGCCGATTCGATGATATTGCCAGTCGAAAAGCGCGAACGCAACGATTGTAAGGCGGCTTGTTTGAATGCTGGCGGGGCATCACGGCGTAACAATACCCGCTGGGCATAATCGCCAAGGTCTTGAATCACCCGCTCATAACGATAGTAGGCCAAGGCTTTGTAGTCAATCGTTGGTTGGCCGTAGCCCTCAAAAAACCATTGTTCTTCATGCTGCTGCACTGGCACACCGATGACAGAACCAACCACAAAACGCAAATCACGCTCTTTGGGAGCAAACATCGGGTAATCCCAATCGACGATATTAATCTGTTGAATCTGATCGAGCACAATGTTGGCGGTGTGAATATCGCCATGGCTCAGGCCAAAATCACCAGCATTGGCCCTTAGCTCATGGCCTAATGCGCTAATTCGCTTGATCAAATAACTGATTTCGACCGATTTGACTCGCCAAAAATCAATTAACTCGGCGCTATAGCTATCGCCAATTGGCCAAGTATTGATGCTGTTGTGAATTGCTTGAACCGTTGGCAACCAGAGCGGGCGAAATTGCTCCCATTGCAGCATCTGGCGTAGCGGCGCACGCACTTGCATCGTATGAATTCGGCGCAATTGTTGGCCAAAACTCCGCCATTGCAGCGCCGACATGCCTTGGTCCATGCCTGTTGCGCCTTCGATATAGGGGTAGAGCACGCTATGAAATTGTTGGCAATGGCTCCAAAGCTGCTGGGTGCGGGTATCGACTGGCGCAACCGCCGCCACTCCCCGATCCTTGAGATAGCGCGATAATAACACCCCTGCCTGATAGATTGAGCCAGCCTTGAGCTTGAGAAAGTAGGGTTGTTCGTTGGTTTGCACATGGTAAATCGCCGCGCGTGGGTCATTGCCACGATTGATTTGCTCGATGCGGTTGGGCTGAATCGCATAGGTTTGGGTAAGATGTTGACGAATCGTGGCAGGGTCGGGGGCAAGGGCTTGCTGCATAACAGTCTTCCTTCAGCGAAATAACTGGCTTGCCTTACGCCCTTGGAAAGCAAGCTCAAGCATAAAAATAGGTGAGGGGAGTGTGGAGCTAATGTGTTGGTTAAGTATCAACCTAGCAGTTTTGGATGTCAAGTATTGTCAAGGATTGGCTGGCTACGAATGGGGATACACCTACTGGGCAGCGATTGATTCGATTTACGGTGTTTACAAATTATTAAAAATCTGCTATATCACTAGATAGTTAGTTAATTTACTCAACAATTATTAAGGAGTTTGTCAATGCTGCCAACTCGCTCAGCACTCAGGCGGATGCTATTGTTATTGGTTATAGGGCATTTGGCAATTTTGGGTATTATCAACCGAGCGCCAATAGTTGCTGCGCATGATTCTGCTGCGCTTGTTGATTCAACTCAATTTGTGACTCTTAGCCAACCCGCGTTAAATCACCTCCAAACCACCCAAACGATCACTGGAACGTGGAATTCACGTTTAGCTAATAACCTCAATATTCCAGGCACGATTACTAATTTGGTGTTTGCTGACGATGGCAGATTAACGGTTTTGGGCGATTTCAACTATCTGAATGGCCAATTAGTTAACGGGCTTGCCACCATGAGCCAGCAAGGCACGTGGCAAGGCTATGGGCTGCATGCTGATGATAGTGGCACGCTGGCTACGGCGGCCTACTATCACGATCAACTCTATCTTGGTGGACGGTTTAAGCGCTTAGCTGGAACGCCACTGAACGGAATTGCCCTTTGGAATGGCACGAATTTTGCGGCTGTTGGTAGTGGGGTTAGCCGTAGCGATGCTACCACTGCTCGGGTTGGGCAATTAGGCGTGATGAGCGATACACTCTATCTAGCAGGCAATTTCAATCGCTTCAATGGTCAGCCAACGAGCGGGATTATTGGTTGGCGCAATCAACAGCTTGTGAGCATACCCAGCTATCCAATTGACGAAGTACATGGAATGAAGATCGTTGATGATCGCATGATGATAACCCATACCCATCCTGGTGAAGAGCCATATGTGGTAAGTTATGCCTTGTGGCAAAACGATGAATGGATCGAGATGCCTTGGCCGGATTTTTCCCAACGCTATAATTTCCAATGGTTATTTGCAGGAAACGACGGTTTCTATCGTCCGATCTATAGCGATTCCAACCGCACCCATACCCAAGTACAAGTTTGGCAAACCGATCAATGGACGAATAGTATTTCAACGTCGCTCAAATTTACCTATATGAGCTTTACCCAACTTGCCAACCAGCAAATTTATGTGAGTGATAGTAAACAACTGTATCAACTTACGCCCGCTGCTTGGCAATTGGTCAACTTGCCAATGCAAATTCGCCGAATTGACACGCTTGCTAATCGTAATAATCTGCTCTATCTAGCGGGCGATTTCACCCTCAATGGTCAACCAAGCAGCCTCGTCCGTTGGGATGGAACGCAACTTGAATCGCTTGCCACAACCATGCGCTATGCCAATGTTGCTAGCCTTGGTGGGCAGCAAGGCAGACCAATTGCCCATACGAAAGATTTCAACCCATTCGCTAGCTACGATCAAAAGCTTTTCACTTGGAATACGATTAGTTGGCAGCCTTTAGTGCATAAAATTACTTCGCAACCGTTCCAAGTGCTCTCGGTTGATGATCAAACCAGCTATTTTGGCTCCGAGCACGCTATTACCACGACCAACAACATTGCGCGAAATCTGTGGCAGATTCAGTCCAATGGCACGCTGAGCGATGTCTTTGGCGCGAGCACTGCGATTAGTACTTGGACTATTTCAGGCTCGCAACTTTTAGGCAATTTGTATGGAGATTTCTTAAAAGGCGTAGTTTTGATCAATCAAGGCCAAATTAGCAATCTTGCTCCTTATACCTATCCTTTAGCTATTCGCGATCAGGTATTGATGACTGGCGATCAATTGTATGCGGTTGAGCCAAGTGGCGAACGCGGCTACTGGCACACCCACTTTAAACAGTGGGATGGGACAAGTTGGCAAGAAATTGCAATTTTGGGGATTACCGATAGTCAAAGTCGTTTGCAAATTGTTGGCTGGCGCGGCTCGCTTTACTTCCTTGAGCACAATCAGCTACGGCGTTTCAATAGAACGAGCAGTGATTTGGTTGCGACGTTTGATCAAGTGCCAAATGTCTTGGTGGCTGATGACGATGACTTTTTGTATGTTGGTGGGCCATTCGCAAGCGTTGATACTGTTGCAACTGGCACGCTAGCGCGGTGGGATGGCACAAGTTGGCAAGGCCTAGCTCAGCCAGCCAATGGCGAGGTTACCCAAATTAGTGTCAACGATCGGCATTTGTATCTTGCAGGCAAATTTACTCATGTTGGGGAAACGCCCTCGTTGGGTGTGGCTGCACTCAGCTTTGGGCCGCCCGAAAATACAACATATCTGTGCTATTTGCCGCAGATCGTGCGTTAAGTAAGGCAGCGATTAATCGCTGTTGATGCTGCCCAAGTGGGTTTGATTGATGGTACTTGATCAAACCCACTTGGGGTTTAACCTACTAGCGGCGATTATGTAGAAACCTCGACATAATGTTTTACACCTTTAATCCACAGCTTATTCACGTAGTTATCCACAAGCAGCTATGGTATAATACAAAGACCAAGCGGGAGCCAGCAAAACGGGCTTTTTTACCTCAAATTCTGAGTAAACTACACGCTCCCTTGACACACCAAGCTGAGAATAAGCGTTTTCTCTACCATAGCGATGGCCTAAAAACCACCTTTTGCACTCAATTTGTGTAAAGCATTTTTTGCTATTTTGCCGCCAATTTGTGGGCGGCTTTCGCTATGGGCAACTCTAGCCATAGAAGAGGTTTGTTATGAAAGATTTTGTCCATCTTCACGTTCACTCGGAGTATAGCTTGCTTGATGGCTATGCCACAACTAAGGCCATCGCCGAACGTGCGGCTGAACTTCAGATGGACAGCATCGCCATAACCGACCATGGTGTGATGTATGGCGCAATGGAGTTTTATGCCAACGCCAAAAAAGCCAATGTCAAGCCAATTATTGGCATGGAAGCCTATATCGCTCCCAACTCCAACAAAGATCCTATGGTTAAGGGTGGCAAAAATTATTATCACCTGCTGTTGATTGCCCAAAACGAGGTTGGTTATCGCAATTTGGTGAAATTGACCTCGCGCTCGCATCTCGATGGGATGGGCAAGGGCATTTTCGCCCGACCACGGATCGATCGCCAGTTGCTTGAGCAGTATCACGAAGGCTTGATCGTTACCTCGTCGTGTATTGCGGGCGAAGTGATTCAGCAAGTTCAAGCTAAGCAACGCCAAAAAGCGATCGAAACGGTGGCATGGTTCCGCGATTTATTCGGGCCTGAGAATTATTTCATCGAATTGCAACTGCACAACAATACTCCAGAACTGGTCGAAATTAACGAAGAGTTGGTGCGGATCGCCAATGAGATGCACGTGCCTTTGGTGGCGACCAACGATACCCACTTTGTGCGCCGCGAAGACCTCGATACCCATTCGCGGGTGATGGCAATGGGCTTTAACCTGACACTCCAAGAGTTGTGCTCGAAAAATTATCAAATGGACGAAACCTACCACATTATGTCAGGTGACGAAATGTGGGATCGTTACAAAATCTATGGCACGGCTCCGATGGAAAATACCCGCCGAATTGCCGATATGTGTAACTTGAAACTGGATTTTGGGCGGGTCGAATTGCCCGAATTTGATATTCCCGAAGGTCACGATGCTGCTTCCTATTTGCGCCTGATTTGTGAAGAAGGCTTGATCAAGCGCTGCAATGGCAATCCCACTGAGGAATATGTGCAGCGCCTCAGCTATGAACTTGATGTGATCAACCAAACTGGCTTCCCTGATTATATGTTGATCGTTTGGGATTATGTCAAATTCGCTCGCTCGAATGGGATTCCCTGTCTGCCACGGGGTTCAGCGGGCGCTTCGTTGGTTCTCTATTGCTTAGGCATCACTGATGTTGATCCGGTGCAGAATAAACTGCTGTTCGAGCGTTTTCTCTCGCCCGAACGCTTGGAAATGCCCGATATCGACACCGATTTTGCCGATGCGCGACGCGGCGAAATTCTCGATTATATTGCGACCAAATATGGCCGTGAAAATGTGGCCCAAATTATCACCTATGGCACGCTAGGAGCCAAAGCAGCGTTACGCGATATGGGTCGGGTGCTTGATATTCCGCTGAGTGAAGTTGATCGGGTTGCCAAATTAATTCCAACCTTGCCTGTGGGCATGACCATCGCTAAATCGCTGGATAAAGTACCCGAACTGAAGCAAATTTACGATACCGACCCCAAATTGCGCGAATTGATGGATTGGGCGCAAAAGGTCGAGGGACGGATGAAGAGCGTCGGCACCCATGCCTGTGGGGTCGTCGTTAGTCGCCATCCGCTCGAAAACATGGTGCCATTGCAACGCACCACCAAAGATGAACATGGGGTAATGGCCGCTTTTGAAGGCCCAACGCTAGCAAAAATGGGTCTGCTCAAAATGGATATTTTGGGCTTGACCAACCTTTCGGTGGCCGCCGAAGCCTTGCAGCTGATCGAGCAAACCACTGGCAAAACCATGTGGCTCTCGGATATTCCGCTTGATGATAAGAAAACCTTTGAAGCCCTAGGCCGTGGCGAAACTGTCGATGTTTTCCAGCTTGAATCGGCAGGCATGACCCGTTATCTTGTACAGCTCAAGCCGACCCGTGTGGATGATTTGTACGGTATGGTGGCACTGTATCGGCCAGGCCCGCTAGAACAAATTCCAGTCTATATTCACAACAAAAATAATCCCCACGCGATTAAATATATTCACCCGATTCTCAAGCCAATTCTTGAAGATACCTACGGGGTTATCGTTTATCAAGAACAAATTATGCAATTGCTCCAAGCAGTTGCTGAATATACGCTTGGTGAAGCCTATATCGTGATTAAGGCCATCAGCAAGAAAAACAAAGAGCTGATGGCTGAAAACTCGGTGCGGTTTAAAGAAGGGTGTTTACGCAAAGGCCTAACCCAAGCTCAAGCCGACGAACTATGGGAACTGATTCTGCCATTTGCTGGCTATTCATTCAACCGTCCGCACTCGACGCTGTATGGTTTGCTCTCGTATCAAACGGCTTGGCTCAAAAACAATTATCCAACCGAATATATGACCGCTACGCTCTCAGCAGCTTCGGGCGAGATCGATGAAGTGGCCAAGAGCGTTGCCGAAGCCTCGCGTTTGGGCGTAGCCGTCTCGCCGCCCGATGTCAATGGGAGCAAAGAAGGCTTTACGATTGTTGATATTGCTGGCGAATTGCCCGAAGGCATCAAATACAATCGCGGGATTCGCTTTGGACTGAGTGCAATTCGCAACGTAGGGGTTGGTCCGATTCAGGCAATTTTGAAAGTTCGCGACGAAAGCGGCCCATTCAGCAGCATCGAAGATTTTTGTGCGCGGGTTGATCGCGGTGTGCTTAACAAGCGCGTAATGGAAAGTTTGGTCAAATGTGGCGCGATGGATTCGTTGCCTGGCACGCGTCACCAAAAATTAGCAATCCTTGATCGGGCGATTAGCGCCGGCCATGAAACCCAAAAAGCCCGTGAAGCAGGCCAAAATAGCCTGTTTGATATGCTGGGTGGTGGCGAGCAAACCAGCACTCCGACGATCTCACCAATTCCCTTTCCGCCAGCCGCAACTGGCCTCGAAATGCAGCGCGAATTGTTGAACTGGGAAAAAGAGCTGTTGGGGATGTATATCTCTGAGCATCCCATGGCTCAAGCCTTAGCCAATGCTCCACACGATCCAGGTCGGATCAGCCTTGGAATGATCGATAAAAAGCACATTGGCACAACCATCCGCTTGATTGGCATGATTAACAACACCAAGCGCATCCAAACCAAAAAAGGCGATTCGATGCTGGTGGGCAAGGTCGAGGATCTTGAGGGCGAAATTGAATTTGTGGCCTTTCCACGTACTTTGGAGCAATATGCCGAGCTGCTGGTTGATGATGCAATTGTGCAAATTACGGCCAAAGTTGACAATCGCCGCGACGAAATGCAGTTGATGCTTGAATCCGTCACGGCCTTTAAGGTTGAACAAACAACCAACAAAGCTGCACCTGCGGCAACCGTGGCGGTGCGGCGTTCGGTTGGCGCGGTCGAGGCCATGCCCGAGTATCTTGATGATGGCGCACCAATGCCTGAGGAACCATTCCATGACGATGTGTATGTTGAGGTACGTCCAGCTATGAGCACACCCAGCGTTAATTCAGCCCCCGCTAATAGCAATGGCAATGGCTATGCTGCAAGTAATGGCAATGGCAACGGGCATTATCCCAATGGCAACGGCAATCATAGCAATGGCAATGGTCATGCCGAAGCAGCTCCAGCCGCCGTTACAATTGTGCCACGGCCACGGCGTAAAGTCAGTGTTGCGCCAACCGCAGCGCCTGAAGATAGCAGCAACGTAGCGATTGCTAGCGGGCCGCGTTATCATCTCCACATTTATTTGCCCCGCTCAGGCAACACCGAAACTGATATTCGGCGCATGCAAGAGATTGATCGGGTGTTGCGCGGCTATGAAGGTGACCAGCCAATCACGATCTATTTGCCGAATCCAATGGGCCAAGTGATGTTAGAACCAAGTTATCGCATCAATCCCCAAGAGGGCTTATTGAGCAACCTCTACTCAATGCTTGGTCAAGAGAGCGCAGTGCTCGAACAACTCTAGATTGCACGTATCAAAAAGAGAAGCAGAGGCGATCGAATTCGATCGCCTCTGCTTCATTTTAGCTTATGGATAGGGATGTTGGGTTGGTTCGGGTCGGGGCGTGCGCGTTGGCTGTGGCTGTGGATACGGATTGGCCGTCGGTTCGGGCCGAGGCGTGCGCGTTGGCTGTGGCTGTGGATACGGATTGGCCGTCGGTTCGGGTCGGGGTGTGCGCGTTGGTTGAGGCTGTGGATACGGATTGGCCGTCGGTTCGGGCCGAGGCGTGCGCGTTGGTTGGGGCTGCGGATACGGATTGGCCGTTGGTTCTGATCGTGGGGTCTGAGTTGGTTCTGGTTGCGTTCCAGTTGTAGGCTGAACGCCAGCCGTTGGTTGAATGACAAGCGTTGGTTGGCTGCCAGTGGTTGGCTGCGGATAGGGATTGACTGGTGGAATGTTGGTTGCGGTTGGCGCTGGGCGTGGCGTTAATGTTGGTTCAGGTCGGGGCGTGCGGGTCGCAACCAAGGTTTGGCTTGGAGTTGCTGGCACGGGTGAGGCGATGTTGGTTGGTTCAGGCCGTGGGGTACGGGTCGCAACTGCTACCAGCGTTTTAGTCGGCTGAGGATAGGTGGCTGGACGCGTAGGCGTGGCTACCGCAGTGGCAGTTTTAGTTTTGGTTGGTTCTGGGCGCGGCGTGCGGGTAGTTGAAGCGATCAAAGCAGTTGCCGTAGCTTGTGGTCCTGGATAGTTGCTGGAATTCTGCGTTTGTTGGGTTGTTTGGCTACAACCTGCGATTAACAATAATCCTAGACTGCTTGCGAATAGCGTTAATCGCTTGCTTGAAATCGATCGGAATTTAAACATTGAATACTCCTTCACCAAAATAGTATTGCTATTGAGAGAAACGAAGTATTCAATCAATCGATATGTGAATTTTACAGTTCTTTAGTCCTATATTCTTGGCATTTAATTATTACTACTCGTATAAAATATTAAAAGTACTTATTTAATCTTTAGTCCTATTTTTGTAGCTAGAGCAGCGAGATCAATATGTAATCTGGCTGCTCTATAATTTAACTAAAGTGTAGGAGTTGGCGTTTTTGTTGCTTCAGGGGTGCGGGTTGGCCAAGGTGTACGCGTTGCCTCGGGCGTGCGGGTGATCGGCAAGCGGGTAGCTTCGGGCGTGCGCGTTGCCAATGGAGTGCGAGTAGCAAGTGGGGTTGGCCAAGGTGTACGAGTGGCCTCGGGCGTGCGCGTTGCCAATGGAGTGCGAGTAGCAAGTGGGGTTGGCCAAGGTGTACGAGTGGCCTCGGGCGTGCGAGTGATTGGCACACGAGTTGGGCGGGGTGTGCGGGTGATTGGCACATGAGTTGGGCGGGGTGTACGAGTGACAAACGGCACGCGAGTCCGGGTTGGCATTGGGTATGGATTATCGACACCATGGTCTAAGGGGCTGGTTTTGCCGCTGGCTTGGCTCAACCCTGCAAACATAAAAATGATTACAAGGCTGGCAAGCAAGATTTTGAAACGCCATTCGTTGGTTGGTTTTGCTGACATGGGTGGCTCCTTCTGTTGCGATTCTGCTAGGTAAAACGTGAGGAGTGCTTTTTCGCTATGGCTTGCTGATAGACCATTAGTCCTATTCTCTCTTGGAAAGGTTTTCATCACATGCTAAATTTAAACAGCGGCTCTTTTTCACCAAGATACCATTGCCGAAGCTCGGTTGAGCGAGCAAGGGTATGCAGGGCACGATATTGCAACGATTTGACCGCATATTCCGTTCGACCAGTATAGGCAGCGACTTGGGCACTGGTGTAGTGGGCAAAAAAGCGTAGGTACACTACCTCACGTTGATCGGGCGTGAGCGCGGCTAAAGCATGGACTAACGATGCTTGAATTGCGTGTAATTCGCTAATTGCGGTTGGATCAGAGTTGGCCAGCGCGGTTGCCTCGTTGAGTGGTTCATAGGCTTGACGCTGGCGTTGGCGATAACCATCGGTGAGCAGATGCCGCGCAATTTGAAAAAGCCAGCCAGTAAAGGCCAAATCAGCATGCTCGAGCGGCAAATTGAAGTGTGGCAGATGCTCCACCACCCGCAACCATAGTTCGCTACTCAACTCCTCAGCCAGATCAGCACTGCTGCAATGAGCATAGAAAAAGCGCAGCAAGGCATTGCGATAATGCTCATAGATTTGGACGAACGCGCCTCGGTCGGCCTGTTTGGCAGCGATCAGCAGGGGAATCAGCGCAGCATTAGCCAATGTGTTCATACATGTGCCCATTCAACATAATTCAATCAATCAGGCTTTTAGGCTACGGCTTATTGCGCAAACTGCCTATAGCCCTAAAGGCATATCTCGCCTGCACTACAAGGCACTTATCAGCACTGTACTACTACTAGTTCTAACAAGGACTGGCATGGGTAGTCCGGCCCGTTCAATTGCTGGCAATCGGCAGATAGATCCGCCAATATTGGCTTTGTTGGCTCAAAAATAGGCTATTGGCGCTATTCCAATTGCTGGCAAGGTAATTATCGGCGGCTGGGTTGGTATGAAAATAATCATCATTGCCACAATCGAAAATATCACGAATGCTATGCTCAGGGCAGGCGATTTCTAAATCTGGATACGACGGTGCATCGGAGTAGCACATAATGTCCCATTCATCGGTGCAATGCCAACTCTTGGTGGTATGCGGCGCACTTGGCTGAACTCCACCAATCATATGCATATGTTCGTGAGCGACTACGCGAGCATTCCAACAGCCAGCATCAATCCGGGCATAGGCTACGCTATGGTTATTTAAATTGGCACTGCTTGGTTGCGTATCGTGCTGCACCGTGGCAATCCCACAGTAATAGCGGGCTTCAACAAACATCACATATTTACGATCATCACGATTGAAGCCTTGGGCCACCACGGCATTGATCGTTGCGCCAAAATCATCATCGGCTGCTGGCGGAATAACCACATGCTGCACGTCAATTTGGCAGGCTTGGTTAAGTTGCCAACGAATATGGCGCTGACCACCAGTTAATTGGGCACTTTGGTTATAGATTTCGTTTACACCCAATAAATGCTTGCGTAAAACGGGCGCGATGATCGAGCTATTATCTTGGGCATCGCTAGCCCGCACATATAAAACTTGAGTTCGATAGTCGTTGGTACTATCGTCAAGGCAAGGTTGGGATGATTGCTCTATTGACAAATGCATTTGATTGTTAGGATAAAATAATTCTTCAGCCCAACTTTTAGCCATTTGAGGTTCAGGCGAATCAGGGCCATGGGTGCATAAATCCGTAGTTTTCACGCGGAACATCGCCCGACATTTACCCGTATCTTCCCATACCAAATTTGTATAATAAAGATTCAGCCAAGGCTGATCGATAAAGCGGCGAGTTGAGGTACTCGTGGTTGCTTGTGATGATGTTGGAATCAATAAGATTGCCACGATTAATAATGTGAATAGTGAGCTTGAACGATTCATAAACGCCTCCATTTGTTTTACTCTACCTGAGATAGAGCCACAATGGAGGCATTTTGGGCGGGTACTACGGCAAAAATCACCATAAAAGCCTAACGCCACCGATTCATGGTGGCGTTAGGTGAGCTATTGCGAGGGAACTGTTGATAGCTATTGGTTGGCTTTGCGACGGGCTTCGCCTTTGAGTTCTTCAGCGATACCCTCAGCTTGCATTTGTTCGTTGTTCAACAAATCGCCAGCTACTTGTTTGAGGTTACCTTTGGCTTCATCGGCCATGCCACCCAGCCGTTCGGCGGCTTTGGCGGCCTCTTGGCGGGCTTCGCCTTTGAGTTCGGTGGCGCGGCCTTCAGCTTGCATTTGTTCGTTATCTAAGGCATCGCCAAGGCGTTCTTTGGCATCGCCATATATTTCTTCAGCCTTACCTTTGATTCGTTCGCCTAAATTACTCATTGCTAACTCCTTTGTTATCGCTACAACTATCTGTCTTTTACACAATTGTATAAAAGCAAATGCTGTGCCACGACTAGTGTTCAGGAGTGTTATACATCAGCTTAAATACGCGATAGGATGCGGTTAGCGTAATAAAGATGCCAACTAAAAGCAGGCGAACCGGCCATCTAAGGCTATTCGTTCGGTCTGGATCGAAAATCAAAAAGGTCGCAATCAGCGTCAAAATCACACCTAAAAGAACGCTAGCCACTTCCACCGAGATTCTATAGAGGTTGCGCTTAACTGGGCTCTTAAACTGCTCAGGGTAGTGGTAAGCAACCCCTTGCAAGAGCGTATCAGCATGCTCAGCAGAGCAATGAAACATGCCCATAACCGACTGAATTTGCTGATCTCGTGATACAGGGCTTTTCAGAATACTAACAATTTGGCGCAGATCGGCTGGTTTAAGCGTTGGGTACGGTGGTGCGGTTGGTAATTGATGGGCAGCACTTGGCGCGGGCTGGCGCGGATTGGCAGCCACAGCACTGCTCGGCGGTGGTGGCGCAAACGATGGTGAGGGATTGGTCATTGGCATAGGGCTATTCCAAGCATCGGCTTGTTCCCATGGCAAAATAATTTCAGGTTCAGCTATCGCTACTGGCGGTGAGTAGCCATGACGTTGCGCACGATCAAGGCAATCTTGGCGTTTTTGAGGGTCATCAAAGGTTTGGGCTAAATGCCACCATGCTTCACCATTACTAGGATTAGCCCGCACAAGCGGAATTAAGTGTTGTTGTGCTAAGGGATAATTGTGTTCTTGCAATGCCTGGCGGGCAGCCTGCAACAGATCCGTTGTCATAGGACACTCTCTCAATCATAAAATAACAGCTAGCTATTGCGATATTGGCCAAAGCGCGATTGCCATTCAGCCTGATCAAAGCTGATCGAATCGTGGATGGTGATCATCGGGATGGTATCGACCAAGGAAGGCGTGAAGGCGGCAACGCTTAAAAATGGTTGTAAGTCGTGGCTAAGTAATAAAGCCAACAACCGTTCTTGTTGCGCTTGGTGGAGCGTTTGCAAACCATCAAGCGGAAAGAAGCGCTGTCCATATTTGGTTTGGGCAATCAGCAGCGAATAATCATTCAAGGTCAAGGCATAGCAGGTCTGCAATTGGGGATCGGTCTCGACCTGCACATACTCATTTAAATCAAACTGCACCCATTCCTCGCCAGAGGCCAAACGCAACAACAGGCTATCGCTGTCGGGGTCATATGTGGTTTGCGGCTGAGTCATAACACACCTTCACCTACGCAAAAGCGCAATCAACAAAATGGGGCTGGAATAAACGCCATTGTAGCATAGCAACGCTCGTTAATGACACAAGCCCATGGTTTTAGCCATGGGCTTGTGTCAAGCTAGCTTGATTTAGCGAACTTTGGGCAGAACCCAGCGTTGAATCCGACGATTGGCTTTTTCGCTGACATAGACGCTGCCATCAGGGGCGAAGGCCATACCGCTGGGTTGGCCAGTTGAGGCATCGTCGTTGCCTTGGCCACCCCAAACCAGCAGCAATTGGCCAGTTGCTCCATACAACGCAACTTGGTTTTTGCTCGGAATAGCCGCCGCCACCCGACCTTGGCTATCAACCGCAATAAATGGGTCGAGGTAGGTATCGGTTTGCCAGCCAGCAACTGGCCATTGCACGCTTGGTACGCCTTGTGGCACGCCATTGGCATCAAGTGGGAACACCTGAATTCGGCCATTCCAAGTATCGCCAACATATAAATTGTTGTTGGCAATGCCCAAGCCAATTGGCTCGTTGAATTGACCGATGCCTGCGCCAGCAGTGCCAACTTGGCCTAGATAATTGCCATCAGTATCGGTGACAACCACCCGTTTGTTGCCAGTGTCGGCGATATAGACGCGGCCAGCACTGACTACCAAGTTGCGCGGGCCAAAGAAGCCCAGTGGATTGGCGCTATTGCCCTCAGTTGTGCCGCCAGTGCGGGTCAAACGCTTGCCTGAACCAGGTTGTAATTCTTCGCTGCCGCTACCCCAACTGGTGACGAAATTGCCTTGAGGGTTGAACTTGGCAATGCGGGCATTCCAGGTATCAGCAACATAGACGAAGCCCTGTTCATCGACCGCAACGCCCGATGGTTCGAGCAATGCGCCAGTGTTCGTGCCGCTGATAATGCGGGTTTGGCTATCGGTTTGATAGACCAAAATCCGATTATTCGGGGCATCGGCGATATAAACCGAGCCATCGGGGCCAGTTGCAATGCCCCGTGGTTCGGCTGGTTCGTCGCCCAACAATTGGCCTTCGGAAACCAGTTTGAGCGTGCTGCCTGTGCCGCTAACTGCACCACCTTCGCCAACTGGCAAGCTGGCCAAATCGCGCTTGACGTAAACCACAATCTCGCGACCATTCAATGAAACCGTATCGGGCAACTCGCGCGAGAGCATATACTCACGCAATGCGACCCAATTTGATGGGCGCAACGGCCATGTCAGAATGAATGCGCCGCCCAAAGTACAGTTGAATTTTGAGCGCCCATTGATATCTTGCTGACCTTTGAGCGCGGGATCGCAGCCATAGGCCGGATCGTAGAGTTTTTCTTTATAGCTTGATAAGCCGTCGCTGCTGCCTTCGGGGAACCACCAATTATGATAGGTATCGTAGAGCTGCACATAGCCTGCTTGCTCCATGCGTTGGGTCGTATCAGCAGCTAAATTCGATTTCGAGAAGATCGCCATTGGAGCATCGAGCATACTTTGATCAAGTGTAGCGATTTGGCTCTTGCTGACCCACTGAATGTTTGTCCAATCGCGGAAATACCAATCGAGCGGTTGATTCAGGCCACCTTCACGGCTTGGGCTTGAATCATCGCCTGAGCTAATCAGAATTTTCATGGTGTGGCCGCCAGTTGGATCTTCGATTGAGCGGCTGTTGCGAGTTTGGCTAATTGCCAAGCGCTCAGCTTCACGCACAATCACTGGCATGTCAGGGGCGGTTTGGGTATAGACCAAAAATTCCACGGGCACATCAGGTTGAATATAGGCTGCAACCACGCTTGAGCGCAGGCTATAAACCCCCAAAAGTGCCAAAATACCCAAGGTTGCAAAGGCCGCGATGATTCGCAAGCGGGCGCGTTGCACCAACATCCACAGCAATACCCCAACGATCAGCAACAACACGACCAGCAAGAAGGCACTGACGCGGGTGGTCATAACCTGTTGGCTGGCTCCGGTTGAAGCCCCAATCGAACCCATAATCGCAATAATCAGGGCAAAGGCGATGCTGCCCAAGGGAATTGCCAACCAGGCAATTGTGCGTTTGGTTTCGGCCCAATTGGTGCGCTCAACGATTTTATCGAGTGCCCATGCTCCTGCCAAAACGGCGGGCAGGGTCATGTGAATCGTCAACCAGGGCATTTTCTCGCCAGCCCACGAAAACAGGGTTAATGCCATCAAGAACCAATAGAACAAAAAGCCCAACCAAATTGCTGGCACCGTTTCTTCGAATGTAGGTTCGCTAGACTTGGCTTCGGCTACAGCTTGGGCCATATATGAGGTTTGACCAGCAACCACAACTGGATTTTCGCCGATCGGAACACCATCAACAATTGGCTCAATCGTGACAACCACAGGTTCAGCTTGGGCTTCGGGCTGAGCACTTGTAGCGTCAGCATCAGCAGATTTCGGGGTTTCAGCGCTGGTTTCATCATCCCATAAACTGGAATTGGTAACGGCCTTGCGCCAGCCAATTTTGGCCAGCCAACCACCTAAGCCAACCAAGGTCAAGCTGACTGGCAATAATTCGTAAATACCCAATTGCATGAAATAGTAGAACCATGGCTGGTCGCCACGAGCATAGGTCTGCTGTGTGCCAAACCAATAGCTAATTCCAGCAAACAGGCCATCGACCACCCCACGCGGGTAGGTGAAGAAGGTGCTGAACAGCACAATAAAGGTTACTGCAAAGGCCGCAAAGGCTTGCCAAAACACCCGTTTGGTCACATAGCGCAGGCCTTGGCGAAATAGTGGGGCTTCACTCCAACGCAGGCTAATTAATTGCCCAAAGAGCAAGGTCGAAAACCCAATCAAGCCCAAACCACCAAAATTCAGCTCATTGGCTTCTTGATTGGTGGCGGTTGGTAGCGACACGTGCGGCTGGAAGATCATCAAGATCCCAGTAATTGCCATCAAAACGCCTGAGACAATCACGAATTTTTTCGAGCCAAACGCTTCCCATAGTAAGCGCTGCACCAAGAAGCTGATGATAATAAAGCCAATAATAAAGACTAGCTCATGAGTTGCCCAGAGCAACGCCAAACTGGCCATAGCCAAATTGAGCCAGCGACCACGGCCCGATTGCCAAAAGCGAAACAAGCCGACCATCAACCAAAAGGTGAACAGAATTGCCAAGGCATCGTGGCGGGCAAAGCGCGTAAAGTAGAGCAAGGTTGGTGAGAGCACCATCAAGCCAGCGCTCAACAACGCAGCACGTTTACCAATTAATGGCCGCAACATCCAACATGAGGCGACCAAAGCAATGCCAGCCACGGCCATTGGTAAACGGGCGGTGGCATCGCTCGCCCCAAATAAAAAGTAGCTCAGATAGGTACTGAGATACAGGGTTGGGCCGTGAAAAACTGGGTTATAGCAGTAGGTATCCGATGAGGCATTGTTCAGGCCACATTGGAAGCCACCTTTGCCCATATAAAACTGCCAGCTATATTTGGCATGGATCGATTCATCGTGGTGCATGGCCATATTGCCCAATTGCCACAAGTGCATAAACACACTCAGCGCAATCAGCACAACATAGCCAATTAGCTCGCTATTCAGCCAGCTAAATGCAATCGAACGATCTAACCATGATGAACTCTGCCGACGGCGCACTTGAATTGGCTGAGCGCGACGCAGACGCTTTTTGGTTAAGTCAGGTGTGGTCATAAGCAACAAATCATCTCGTTACAAAGTGGAAACACAGACCGGCCTAACGCACCTGCGATTGGCCATTCACGTTTTGAGCTTGCACGCCCAACACGTGGGCATAGCGCGGGCGAACATAGACTTTAAAATCAACCGATGAGAGTTGGCCTGGCGGCTGACGGAACAGCAAGTAACGCCAAAGCTCATTTTGGGTTTTAGCATCAAATGGGTCGCGGATTAATCGCCCAATCGTCGAATCTTGCTCGTATGGCGCAGCTTTCATCACTTGCTCACCGCTACTATCGCGCATGGTTTGACCATTGGCATCAAGTTCTGGTACTTCGGCAAAGCGATAAAACTGGCTTTCAGGGAACCACCAACGCAATGGGAAGCGCCCTTCAAGGAAGCCTTGGACATTGGCTTCGTTGGTTGACCAATTGCTGTCGATCATCAAAATTGCTGCTGTTTCAGCGGTGGCTGGGCTATTCATCGAGCCAGAGAAGCCAACCGCTTTGGTATATTCGCGCACATACCACTTCCAGATTTGCTCGTTATCATACATAATCGGCAATTCCATGCGGCCTGTCTCAGCAACCGAGATTTTGCGCAAATCGTCCATCACGCGGCCAACATCGGGCGAACTTTGCACATACACCAGCATTTCTACCGGAATATCGCCATTTTGGTAGTTCAAGCGCCAAGCCGAGCGGAATGAATAGGCACTCCACATAATGGTTAAGGCCAAGGTCAAGCCTGTGAGCGCTCGCCGCCAGCCATGGAACAAGCTATAAAAACCGGTAATTGCTAGCATGATCAAGATCATGCTCACAAGGAACATCGGCGTTGCGGGGCTACCAGTTGGTGCAATATTGGGTTGGATGCGAATCATCCGCACTAATTGCATGAGTGCATAGCTAGCAACCAAACCCACTACCGCCAAATAGCCGAATAGCCCAAGCCATTCATCGCGGCGGGTTGGGATTTTGCTGCTAAGCCAAGCTTTTTGAATTGGCTGAAAGCCCCAAGTGAAAATCCGCCCAATGCCCCAAGCTGCAATAAAAATCAATGGTACGGCCACGTGCAAGGTGATCCATGGCATTTTCTCGCCAGCCCAGCTATACAGAGCAAACGAGCCAGCCGCCCACCACGCCAACAAACCAGGCGCCATGCGCTGAGCCGTCAAGGCAGCGCCTCGTTTGATTTGCAACACCAAGTGGCCGATGCCTGCCAAGGTTCCCGCAAAGCCAGCAAACAGCAGTAATGGCTCGTACACCAGCAATTGCACAAAATAATAATGGCTGGGCTGACCGCCGCGCTCAACATCGTGTTGGGCCACCCAATACAGCAACGAACCAGCAATCCCCGAAACCACGCCAACCGGATGCACACCAAACGAGGTGAAGAAAGCGGCGTAAATCACTAGTCCCAAAATCACCGCCAGCGCCCCGTGCATACTCCACAACGAATCTAGAGCGGGCAATAAACTACGCTCGGGAGCTTGGCTGACCGCCCGTTTCCACATAGTTTGCGTCTGATCTTTGCCCTTGTAAAACCAAATAATCACAATCACCGCGATCAAAAAGACCAGCGTGAGCAGCGTTAGGGCGGTAATTGGCATGTGCATAAACACGCCGTTGTTGCCATAGAGCGTTTGATTTTTAACTTGGTGATAGAGGCGGCTTGGATTCGATTGCACCTCGGCAGCGCTAATGCCAAACAAGGTTTCGCGCAATTTCGAGAAGTAGCCTTGGCGGAAACCACCATTGGCGGTGTCATCGAAAAACAGATCATCGCCTTGATTACGCACGACCAAGGCTTGGCTTTCAGTGACCAACGGCAGCGGCAACCATTGCTCTTGACCATTGGCATCGAGCACTGGGGCGGGGTTGCCATTAGCTGTAACCAAGAGGCCACGATGATCAGGGATGCCTTTGAGACAAGCGACCGCCAATAAGCCATAGACTCCAAACAGAATCAACAGCTTGCGATTGACTTGCCACAAGGTGACCAGCACAATAAAACTACCAAGGGTCAAGGTAAAGAGATACGAGGTCTCAATCGTTACAAACATTAAAGCAAACGAAGCGAAGAAAATATAAATCCAACGCACATGGCGCGTGGAAATATAGCGAATGATCGCAATCAGACAGATAATTTCTTGAGTAACCGCAAAAATATCGTGGCGAATAAAACGCCCGACATACAAGGTTACTGGCGAAATTAACAGATAGCCCACCATCAACAAAGCTGTGCCGCGCCCAATATTTTTGCGCAACAGCCACGGCGTGAGGGTTAAGGCAATGCCAAAGGTCGCAGCGGCCAAACGTGCCGTAAACTCATTGTCGCCAAACAAAAAGTATTGCAAGGCTGTCCAATAATACAAAAACGGCCCGTGGGTCAACGGATCATGCAAATAGCCATCGCCGCGATAGAGCAACCACGAATAATAGGCATGAATCGTCTCATCGTGGTGCAATGATCGACCGCCAAGCGCCCACACGTGCATCAGCACCGAGAGCAAGCCAAGGCCAATATAGGCCAGATGTTCAACCGTGAAGCGGCGACGTTGTGTGCGTGGCACGGCTACCTGTCGTGAAGATGTTGCGATCATAAGTGTGTGTTCTCGTGTCGTTGCAAAGGGGTTGGAGCAGCGCTGCTCATTGAGACAACGAAATGTGTCAGAATTTTTTGGTATTGTACTCGAACGAGGGGGGAGTGACAAGAAACAAAGTCTTAACGCGCTTTTGCATCCAACCAAGAGCCAGCCCAACGACTGGCTCTCGGCTGAAATACTGGTTATTCGGCGTTATCGATTTGGGCGCGTTGCAAGCCACCACTGTAATCGACATACAACGATTTCCATTCGCTGTAGGTATCGAGTACCTGCGTGCCACCTTCACGCTTGCCGTTGCCAGTGCCTTTGGTACCACCGAAGGGCAAGTGAATTTCGGCCCCGATGGTTGGCGCATTGACATAGACAATCCCAGTGTAGAGATCGCGCATGGCAATGAAGGCATTGTTGACATTGCGAGTATAAATCGATGATGATAAGCCGTATGGCACATCGTTGGCAACATCAATCGCTTCTTCAAGGCTATCAACCGGAATGATCGAGACCACTGGCCCGAAAATTTCCTCTTGAGCAATGCGCATATTGCGTTTGACATTGCCAAAAATGGTTGGCTGGTGGAAGAAGCCATGGCCTAAATCGCCATCGGTCAAGCGTTCGCCGCCCAGCACCAATTCAGCGCCTTCTTCACGGCCAATCTTGACATATTTTTCAACCACGCTCAATTGGCCTTCGTTAATTGATGGTCCCATTTGCATGCCATCGAGCAAGCCATTGCCCACTTGAATGGTTTTGGCTTCAGCTTGGATGCGGCTGGTCAGTTCATCAACAATTGAGCGATGAGCAATAATCCGTGAGGTCGCGGTACAGCGTTGGCCAGTTGTACCAAACGCGCCCCAAACCGCGCCCGCCAACACCAAATCAAGATCAGCATCGTCCATGATGATCATGGGGTTTTTGCCGCCCATTTCGAGCGATACATGCTTGCCTTGTTGGGCACAAAGCGTTGAAACATGGCGACCAACTTCGGTCGAGCCAGTGAACGAAATCACTTTAACATCGGGATGTTGCACCAATGGCTCGCCAGCAGTTGGGCCATGGCCTGAAACAATATTGACCACGCCTTTGGGTAGGCCAGCATCAACCAAAGCTTGCACAAAGTTGTAGGTTGAAAGTGGCGTATCTTCGGCAGGCTTGATCACCACGGTGTTGCCGCAAATCAAGGCTGGAAAAATCTTCCACGATGGGATGGCCATTGGGAAGTTCCATGGCGTAATCAAGCCACACACGCCCAACGGTTGGCGCACGCTCATTTGGAATTTATTGGGCAATTCCGAGGGCGTGGTTACGCCATACAAACGCCGACCTTCGCCAGCCATAAAATAGCCCATGTCGATCGCTTCTTGGACATCGCCACGGGTTTCGGCCAAAACCTTGCCCATTTCACGGGTCATATCATTGGCATATTGCTCTTTGCGTTCTTGAAGAATTTGCGAAGCCCGATACAGCAACTCGCCACGCTTGGGAGCTGGCACAAGTCGCCATGCATTGTAGGCTTCCTTTGCGGCAGCAACCGCATCGGCAATATCCTCAGCACCAGAGTCGGGGAAGATGCCAATCACATCGCGGGTATCGGCGGGGTTGCGGTTCTCGTAGGTCTTGCCCGAACGCGCTGGCACCCACTCGCCGCCAATGTAGTTATAGTACACCTTATGGTCCGACATCGTTGTCCTCCGTGAAGTAAAATCAAATCTTGCCTTATCTTACCATACAAGCTTGGGGCAACGAGGGATGCAGGATGAAATTTAACCACGAAGGACACGAAGGGGGAATTGGCTCTGGGCTTTTGGCTAGCGGGGTTTGGTTGGAACATCCAGCAATAACCCTATTAACGCAGAGACGCAGAGCTTTTTTGATCCACGAAGGACACGAAGCGCACGAAGGGAAGTTGATTACAGGCTTTAGGCTATGGGCTAGCGGGGGATTGGTTGAAATTTCATCAAATATTCCGCTAGCCTATTACATTCAGCCCATAGCCATTCTCTGCGCCTCTGGGTTAAAACCTGATCCCCGATCCCCGACAACCGATCTCCATTTGTTATCGATTCCGTCGTCGGCTCGTGGTTGCTGGTGCAGCGGCGGCAACTGGCTCAGCCTTGGCAGGCTCTGATTGGGGCGGCGTACCAGCTCGAATATGCAGCAGCAGACTATCGAATGGCTCTAAAATCAAGGTCAAATTCAACAAATCATCACGTCGCCAAGTGTTGCGCCCAGCGTATTCGACTGCTTGGCCGCGCACTAAATCAAACAAATGATAGTCACCTTCGACCATGTGCATACGATCAACGGGCATGCTCAGGGTGGCAGTGCGCCGATGTGGCCCCATATTCAGCACCACCGCCAAGCGTTCTTCGTGCCAAACCCGTAGCACGCTCCAAACTGAGGGCATATCGCAGGGCATGACGTTAAACAGTTGTTTGCCATAACGCAAAATTGGGTAGTTGGCACGAATGCTGAATAATTGTTTGAGCCAGGCTTCCTGTCCCACTTCCTGTCCCGTCCAAAGCATTGGCACAAAGCCACAGCCAACCATGCCAGTCAGCAGCAACCGCGCCAAACGCGAACCTCGCACGGCATCGGCAATCGGGTTGACATCGCGGGTATCGTGGGTTTCAGTAAAGCAAACTCGAATTGCTCCCTTGGGCAAAGCCAAAAAGTGATCTTCGAGCCATTCGCCCAATTCGTAGGGCGAGAGCACGCCCAAGCCAGCGTGGAAAAACATCAAATGCGCCAGATAATCGTAGGCAAAATCGTGATTAATTGGAAACAACGGGCCATACAATTCACACAATAATGCTGCTTGCGGGTTGATTTGGCGCAAGGCTTGGCGCATGCGCTCAACAATCGTCAATACGCCAAATGAGGTGCTAGCAGCCATCCGCTCCAAGCGCCGATCCCAATTTGGCTCCTTGCGATGTGGGGCATCAACTCGCCAGCCATCAATCTGATAGGTTTGGGCAAAACGAGTCGTCCAATCAACATAGAAATCTTGCACTTCAGGATTCGCCCAATCAAAGCTGTAGGTATCGTTCCAACCGTGCGATGAAACCAAGCGCCCCCGCTCATCGCGACAAAACCAGCCTGGCCGCTCTTGCACATAGCGGGCAGTGCGCGAGCAACCTTGCACCACCAGATCGCATAAAATTCGCATGCCCAAGGCGTGCGCTTGCTCAACCAAGACCTTAAATTCTTCGGCAGTGCCCAAGCTAGGCTCCAGCTGCTCAAAATCTTCGATCGCGTAGGGCGAACCAGAAGCCTGCCAGTTCATATCCCACGGCTGGTCCGAAAGATTGTGATAGCGCCAAATTGGCATGAGATTAATCGTATCGAAGCCCAAATCGCGCAAACGGGTTAGCTCTTGGCTAAATTTGGCAAAGCCACCCCATAAACCAACGTGCGTTTCATAAATATTGGCGGCGCAAACCCAATCGGGCACATCGGGCAAGGTCTGCACTCCCAGCACAGGCCAGGTGTTATGAAAGGCATGCATCGCATCGTACCAATTGCCATGCACCAACATACAATATTGCGTGCCGCCGCTCAGCGTGGCATCGGGCGCGAGCCAGCCAGCAATTTCAAGCTCGTGGCCGACCGTTAATGCCAAATCGTTGCCATCAATATCGGGCCAAGCCGATTGGCTTTTACTCCAATACCAACACAGCAAATTATCGCTCTCGCTGGTGCTGTGCAAGGCTAATAACCCGGGTCCACGATCTGGTGCATTTTCAAATAAGCGTCCACGGCGAATGGCTGGGGCAATCGTTTGCGTCGGCAATGTACCACGCCGCAATTTTGAAACTGCGGCAATATCCAGCCGTGGCCGAAAACTATTGCTAGGTGCTTCAAACCGAGCTTCGCTATAACTGCCAACCCGCGCATAGGGCCAACTCAACCGCACCCAATGTACCCGCGCCTCGTTGCCGCCACTGTTGGTCACAGCGACCGAACGCCGAATCAAGGTTCCAGTAATTTGCAAGCTATCGCTGATGCGCAAAAAGCCCAAGCCAATGTTGATCGTCAATTCAGTTACGCCGTCAACTTCACGGCCATGATGGCTTAAATAGCGGGGAAAATGAGTTTCGCTGACCCAACCATCGGCTAATTGCACATCGACCGACATGCCAATGCTACCGATATTCAAAATGTTGGCTTGGTTAGGGCGACGCAGCAAGGTGAGCATGCCTGTTGAGGTCGAAAACCCAAGCTCCATTTCGGCAGTGCTCACAACCAAATTTTGCTCATGCTGATATTCGTAATACATACAACATCTCGCACTGATAGGGCAATTGCGACCCATAGTTTGGCATAGCAAACCAAATTGACTTGCCAGCCGTAATCAATCATTAAAATTGCCCAAATATCCATCAGCATACCACAGCTTCGCCCAAGTTGAGAGTTTTCATCAAGCTTTTACGGCTGGCTTGACAGGTTTTGGCAGCTTTGGCGTGCTAGAGTGCTAGCAGAAATTGAGTTGGCAATGCGGCCAGCGGTTGCAACGAAGCACCACCAACCATTGTTGAAAGGACAAACTCATGCGTCAACCTGAACGTCCAGTTGGGATCGTTGGGTATGGAGCATATGTTCCGCGCTATCGAATTGCAGCCCAAGAGATCGCTCGAGTATGGGCCGCTGGCGAAGGAGCATTGCCAATTACATCAAAAAGTGTGCCTGGCCCCGATGAAGATACAATTACCATGGCGATTGAGGCAGGCCGGAATGCACTCAATCGGGCGCAACTCGACCCACAACAATTAGCCGCTGTGTGGGTTGGCAGCGAAAGCCACCCTTATAGTGTCAAGCCTAGCGGCACATTAGTCGCCGAAGCCCTTGGCACATCGCGCTGGATCAGCGCCGCCGATTGGGAATTTGCCTGCAAAGCTGGCACCGAGGCCTTGAGCGCAGGCATGGGCTTGGTTGGCAGTGGAATGGCTGATTATGTGCTAGCGATTGGCGCTGATACGGCCCAAGGTCGCCCAGGCGATGCTTTGGAATATACCGCTGCTGCCGCTGCGGGAGCGTTGATCGTCGGGCCTGCTCAGCAAGCGCTAGCCACTATTGAAGCAACCCTTTCGTATGTTTCTGATACCCCTGATTTCTTTCGCCGCGCTGATCGACCTTACCCGATGCATGGCAATCGCTTTACCGGCGAGCCAGCCTATTTTCACCACGTTAGCACTGCTGCCAAGCAATTGTTGGCCGAATTAGGTCGCACTGCTGCCGATTATCAATATGCTGTGTTTCACCAACCGAATGTTAAATTTCCGCAAACTGTTGCGAAACAGGTGGGTTTTGCTCCCGAACAATGCCAAGCTGGTTTGTTGGCGGGCGAAATTGGCAACAGCTATTCGGCAGCCTCAATGATTGGCTTATGTGCTGTGCTTGATGTGGCTCAAGCTGGCGACCGGATTTTGCTGGCTTCCTATGGCAGTGGAGCTGGCAGCGATGCCTATTCGTTAGTGGTAACTGAGGCTTTGGCGGCAGCTCGCAATTTAGCGCCACGCACCAGCGCCTATCTCAAACGTCGGCAATTAATCGATTATGCCACCTATGCCAAGTGGCGCGGCAAAATTGTTGAGTAAAGGGGTAGGAGCATGAACCAGGTTTTTATTGCAGGCACAGCTTGCACCGCCGTTCGCGAACATTATGATCGTTCGTTGCTCGATTTGGCCTTAGAGGCGCTGCATGGCGCGGTTGGTTCACTCGATCCAAGCTTAATTCAAGCGTTGTATGTTGGCAATGCGCTAGGCGATACGCTGAGTGAGCAAAGCCAATTGGGCGCGTATATCGCTGGCGCGGCTGGCTTGAACTGCGAAGCGGTACGGGTTGAAGCGGCTGGTGCTAGCGGCGCATTGGCTTTGCGTCAAGGCTATTTGGCAATTGCCAGCGGCCAGGCTGATGTGGTGGTCGTGCTAGGCGTTGAAAAGGCCACTGACAAACTCGATGCTGCTTTGCAGGCTGCCTTGGCCTTGGGCTTGGATGGCGAACTTGAACGGGCACTTGGGCTGACATTAACTGGGGCTTGGGCACTGTTGATGCAACGTTATTTGCATGAATATCAATTGCCAGCCACCGCCTTCGCGCCATTTGCGGTTAATGCACATGCCAATGGGGCTGGCAATCGCCATGCGCTGTATCGCTTTGCAATCAACGCTCAAAAATGGGCCAATGCCGGCCAAATTGCCGAGCCATTGAATATGCTCGATTGCTCGACGGTGGCCGATGGTGCAGCAGCAGTGGTGTTGGTCAGCCAACGCTATGCCCGCGAAATAGCGCAGCCAATCGCAATTGTGGGCAGCGCAACCAGCAGCACCAATGTTGCCTTGGCGCAACGCCCCGATCTGTTGTGGCTTGAAGCGGCAGCAGCTAGCGGTAACAACGCGTTGCAACAAGCTAAACTCAAGCGCGATGCAATTAACATCATCGAATTAAGCGACCCGCACGGGATTGCCGCAGCCTTGAGTTTAGAGGCACTTGGGTATGCCGAACGTGGTCATGCCACACAACTGGCCGCCGAAGGTGTGATTGCCAAGGATGGCGCGTTGCCTTTGGCGACTGCTGGGGGCTACAAAGCTCGTGGCGATGTTGGCGGCGCAACCGGAGTCTATCAAGTGGTTGAGTTAGTGGCTCAACTGCGCGGCCAAGCCGGAGCCAACCAAATTGCCAATGCCAAAACAGCCCTAGCCCAGTGCTTGGGTGGCGTTGGCGCAACTGCCGTGACTCATATTTTGCAAGTAGCGGAGGTCTAGATGAATTTACCAAAACAATGGCGACTCAAAGGCCAACGCTACCGCCTCGAAGGCCAGCGCCACAGCGATGGTCGGGTACGTTTTCCGGCTCAGCCAGCCAAATTAGGCGAGGCCAGCGACGCTTGGCAGCCTTATCAATTAGCCAACACTGGCGAACTCTACTCATGGACAGCCCAACGTAGCAATCGTAACGAATTTGACCACGAGCCAATTGTGCTGGTGGGCATGATCAAGCTGGCTGATGGTTGTATGATTACTGCTCAATTGACTGATTGCGAGCCAAGCGAGTTACAAATTGGCATGGCTATGGAAGCAGTGACCCGCAGTTGGGGCAAAGTTGGCGACGATGATTTGTTGGTCTATGGCTATAAATTCCGACCAAAACTAGCCGATTGATCCATGAAGGACACGAAGGGCACGAATGTTGAGTTAAGTAGAATCTTGAAAATTTATAAAAATGACAAAGAACCACTTAACCGAGCTTAGTGCTCTTCGTGTCCTTCATGGATCAACCCAACAAACGGGTTGGCACACCAACTGCCTTTGCTTGGCTGGGCAAATCGCGAATAACCACCGCGCCCGCCCCAACCACCGTCCATGCCCCGATGCTACGGCCTTGAATAACCTGTGCGCCCATTCCGAGCGAAACGCCTTCGCCAATCTGGCAGGTGCCAGCAACTCGCGAGCCAGGGTTGAGATTGCAAAATGCTGCCACAACGCTATCGTGGCTAACGCTCGCCCCAACATTCACGATACTATATTCGCCAATGACGGCAAGCGGCCCAACCACAGCATTGGGGAAAATCATTGCGCCTGCGCCAATCGTGGCATGCGGCGAAACCAGCGCATGAGGCGAGATTGCGCTGGTCGCTTGTAACTCTGCGCCAAATTGGTGGGCGATGCGCTGGCGAGTGGCATTATCACCAATCGCAACCACGACATGCACTTGAGCCAAACGGGTGGTCAGCCAATCGATTGGCCCCAACACCCGAATACCGAAAATGCTTGTACCATGCTGCGCAACGTCGTCGGTAAGCATGCCACGTAATGGGCCGCCTTTACCAGCCGCATGTTGGGCTTGCACAATTTCAGCTACCTCACGCGCATGGCCGCCAGTGCCAACAATAATTACTGGTCGCATTATTTACTCCGCAAATCTTTGGCCACGCCATCGCGCCCATAAATCCCAACTGGGCGTAAAATTGCCCCAATTGTCCGCCAAAGAATCAGCCTATCGAGCCGCCAACTCCAATGCTCAATATACCAACAATCAAGCTGAATCCGAGCAGCCCAATCGATATCGTTGCGGCCATTAACTTGGGCCCAGCCAGTAATCCCTGGGCGCACCGCCAACCGTTGACGCTGGTCGGGAGTATAACGCGCTACTTGTTCGGGCAAGCTGGGTCGCGGGCCGATTAAGCTCATCTCACCCCGCACAACATTCAATAATTGCGGCAATTCATCGAAACTCCAACGGCGCAACCATTGACCAACTCGCGTAATGCGTTGATCGTTGTGGGCGACCTCAATGCCCAAGCCTTGGCCTTCAGCATTCAGCACCATCGTGCGAAATTTATAGAAGGGAAATTCATGGCCATCGCGGCCAACCCGCGGGCGAATGTAGAAAATTGGGCCACGCGAGGTTAATTTAATCGCTAAGCTAATCAGCAGCAGCAATGGACTAAGCAGCAGCAAGCCCAAACCAGCCACAATCAGATCAAACCAACGTTTACTTGGCGCAAGCGGCTTTGCTGGCATGATTTGTCCTCTAGCTCAGACGTAGGCGTTCGATGCGGGCGAGCGCTTGCTCTAGCTCACGCGAAACTTCGCTTTTGACGATGCTCATCGGCACAACTTTGGCGACTGGCCCCAAAATTGGTTTAAGATCGAAGCTGAGGCTGGCATGCACTTTGGTGTTATTGGCATGAGGTTGGAGTTGCCAGTGAGCCATAATTGGCAAGGGTTGTTCGGCATCAAAGCGAATCGATTGTTGCTCGATCAGGCTAAATGTGCCTTGGGCGGCCTGCGTCCCAAGCGGAATGCCAAAATCGAAATAGGCAGTTACTGGTTGGCGATCATTAGCTAGCTCACTGACTTCGACGCGGGCGATGCGTGGCAAAATTCGCGGCAAATTATGCGGATTGGCCAACAGTTGCCAGAGTTCGCTGATTGGGCGGCGGAGTTGACGTTCGCGGGTAACGGTGATCATCGGCGCTCCTTAGGATTTGTGGCGGCCTTGGATCGCCGCTAGTTCCAATGAAAAGGCTTGAATTGGGGCATTCGGTCGCCATTGCGGCCAATTGCGGCCATAGCGCTCAGCTAGCGCCACCAGCGCAATGTGCGGGTCGGCCAAAGGCTGAGCGCTGGCTTGGGCAACAACTGAGCGAAACGTCCAATCAGGGTTAATCTGATCGGCTTCGATGCACCAGCCTTGGGGTTGCTGTTGCAATAGCTGGGCCAAGCGGCCCGTGGCGCGAATCGCAATCAACAGGCATTGATCGCGCCGCACAAAGGCCAAGGGCACGGCATAGCTGGCAGATCGCGCTTGATCAAAACCCGCAATGCGGAGCACCGACAGTTCATCGAGCAAAGCCAAGGCTTCGGCTGGCGCTAAAATACGCATCATAGGCCATGCTCCCAGCGTCGCCCGCCGATCCGTTCGATTTGAATACAACCAGTGGTGGCTTGGCTGATTGTCGTGATTACCGCGCGAGGCCCAGCCTTCAAGGCCTTGGTGGCTTGATCAAGAATTTGTTGCCAAAAGCCAGTGCCATATTTGAAGGCCAGCAAACGGGTGGCATGGGCATACTCCGCGCCCAGTGGCACATCGCGGTAGCGCCCCCAAACAAAGACACTGGTTGAAGATTCTGGATCAAAGGCATCGGCTTGTAAGCCCACGCCTTGGGGATAGCGCCGCAACAAATTCAGCTTGTGGCCAGGTTGAGTTGCAAAATAAATATGCGGTGCTTCGCAGACAAAAAAGAGCGGCGTAAGATTGCTCTGATTGTGGGCGTGATCGTGAGTTGCCAAGCGGCCAACTGCGGCTTTGGCTAAAAATGCCCAAATTTGCGCCGCATTTAATCGTTGCCCATCGCTTAATTGTTCGGTTTGCTGTTGCATAATGTCAATTATACGAGCAATTCGATTAAAAGAGTATCTATGCAGCCAAAAACCTTGTTTCGTACATCGCTAATTTTAGTTGCCGCAACCGCCGCCTATAAAGTGCTAGGGTTTGCTGAAAAAGTAGCTTTAGCCCATTTTTTTGGCACAAGCACGACCGCTGATGCCTATTTGGCCGGGGCAGCGGTGGTGTTATTGATGGGATTTTTACTAGGCGATATTGCCGGGCCAACCCTCGTTCCCATGATTTTGCACGATCAAACGAATAGTCCGCGCACGCTTCGCGCGAGTTTAGGCTTGGTAAGTTTGGCGGCAATTCCACTCACCGGTTTGGGTTGGCTTTATGCCGCGCAATTGGCCCGTTTATTTGGCCCAGGCTTCGATCAACCAACCTTGCTTATGACCACCACGATTATTCGAATTGGCTTATTGGCCTTTCCGGTGATGTGTTTCACAGCGGTATTGGGCGCGTGGTATCAAGCGTTTGAGCAATTCACTCGCCCAGCCTTGGCCGATTTGATGTTGAAATTAGCTCCCGTAATTGCTTTGATTGCAACTGGCAGCGTGTATGGCTTGGCTTGGGGCTTGGTGGTTGGGGCGGTTTTGCGATTAATACCCTTGTTGCAAGCCGATGTACCGTGGTTGCCAAGTTGGCGCTGGCGTGGAGCACGATTAACCACAGTTTTGCAGCATGCCTATCCCTTATTATTAACCTCACTGGTATCGGTGCATTTGATCAGCGTGATTGAGAATGCAATTGCCTCAACCGTTGGTGCTGGCGCGGTAGCGGCTCAAACCTATGCCCGCCGAATTGTCGAAGTGCCAATTATTTTGTTGCCGCAAGTGCTAGGCCGTGTGTTGTTTCCGGTGCTGACAGGTTTGGTATTGCAGCGCAATTATCAGGCCTTGCAACAATGGCTAGCACGTTGTTGGCGTTGGTCGTTGCTGCTCACCTTGCCGCTGATGGTCTTGGGCATGGTGCTATGCCAGCAGATTGTGGCCCTGTTGCTGCAACGTGGCGCGTTTGATCAACAATCGGTGCAGCTGACCAGCACCGCACTATGGGCGGCATTGCCTGGCTTGCCCGCTTTGGCATTGAGCACATTGCTAATTCGATTTAGTTATGCCATGGGCGATACCCGTTGGCCCAGTGTGATGCGAGTGCTCGGCGCGTTGTTACAAATTGGCTTGGCCTTGTGGTGGCGACGTTGGGGTTTAGCTGGGCTTGGTTGGGCAACCACGGTTTCGTTATGGGCTGAAACCTTGGCTTTGGCATGGTTGGCCCAAAAAACCGTTCAGCAACCAATTAAGCTTGATTGGCGTTTTATCTGGCAGGTACTGGCAGCCAGCAGTGCGGCGGGTGGTTTGGCATGGTGGGTAATCCAGAGTTGGCAACCATCTAGCCCCAGCAGTTTATTGCTCAGTTTAACCAGTGCCTCGGTTTTGGGCTTAATTGGCTTTATGGTAAGCTTGGCTTTGGGGCGCAATGTCGAAATCGGCTTGCTCTGGCAACGTTGGCAACAAGGAAAAATACAATGATTTGGCTGTATCTCAGTTTATTCGGGGTGAGTTTTTTGGCGGCCACAGTCTTGCCACTTGGCTCAGAGGCGGCCTTAGCGGCAATGGTCGTTCACGCCGAATCGCTATGGTTGCCATTGGTAATTGCCACCTTGGGTAATGTGCTTGGCTCGGCTACGACTTTTTGGCTTGGGCAACGAGCACGGACAGCCATCGATCATCGAAATCGCAAAATTGCTGAGCGCATGCAACGGGCTGAGCGTTGGCTGGGGCGTTGGGGTACGCCAGCCTTGATTTTGGCTTGGTTGCCAGTGATTGGTGATGTGTTGGTTGGGGTAGCCGGAGCCTTGGGCATGCCATGGTTGCCCAGTTTGGCTTGGATTACGCTAGGCAAGGCGTTGCGCTATGCAGCGATCGGCGCGGCGGTGCTATGGGTTTAATCCAAAACCCAAATACCCCTGTTTACGTAACAACGATATGCGATAATACAGCTAGGCTGCAACTACCCAGTTGACCATAACGTCCAAAGCAGCAGTGCAGCGAGTGATTCATGTGTTCTCGCAATGCAGCGAAAGGAAAATACAATGCGTTTGATTTTATATCTTGGCAAGGGTGGCGTTGGCAAAACCACAACCGCTGCGGCAACCGCCGTGCGAGCATCGCGCATGGGCTATCGAACCTTGGTGGTCAGCACCGATGTGGCTCACTCCTTGGCCGATGCGCTCGATTGCCAAGTTGGCCCTAGCCCCACCAAGCTGAGCGACAACCTTTGGGCCCAAGAAATCAATGTGTTGGAGGAAGTACGCCAACACTGGGGCGAGTTGCAAGGCTTTGTCTCCAATTTGCTCAAGCGCAAGGGCGTAAACGAAGTTGCCGCCGAAGAACTAGCAGTAATTCCAGGCATGGAAGAAGTTGTCAGTTTGTTACATATTCGCAAACAAGCGAAAGAAGGCAACTACGATGCAGTCATTGTTGATGCAGCGCCAACTGGCGAAACCGTGCGCTTGCTGACCATGCCCGAAACCTTTACTTGGTATGCTTCGCGGGTGATGCAATGGGAAACCAGCACCATGAAAGTGGCCAAGCCCTTGATTCGGGCATTGGTGCCAGCCTCGGATATGTTCGATACCTTGCCACGCTTTGTTGAGCAGGTTGAAGCGCTGCGGGCAACCTTAGCCGACCCCAAAATCAGTTCCTATCGTTTGGTGGTCAACCCCGAGCGCATGGTAATCAAAGAGGCTCAACGCGCCGCAACCTACTTGGCCTTGTATGGCTATCCGGTCGATGGCGTGGTGCTTAATCGGGTGATGCCTAGCGATGTGCGTGGCCATAGTTTTATCGAACAAATGCAAGAAATTCAGGCTAGCTATCGCGCTCAAGTTCATGATATTTTCACGCCACTGCCAATTTGGGAAGCCCCAATGTATGCCCGTGAGATCAAAGGGCTTGATGATTTGGCCGATGTGGGGGCAGCCTTATTTGGCGAGCGCAATCCACTTGATGTCTTTTATGTGGGTAAAACCATGGACATCACCAAGCAAGGCGATCAGTATGAGCTACGTTTGCCTTTACCACATGTCGAAGTTAATAAAGTCAATATGACCAAACGCGGCGATCAGCTGTTTATTGAAATTGGCAACTTCCGCCGCGAGATGATTTTACCGACGATGTTGGCTGATCGGCCAGCGCTACGCGCGGTGTTTCGCAATGGCGAGTTGGTCGTACAATTTGGTGCTCCCGCCCCACTCGAAGCTGTGTAATCGCGGAGTAGGCTATTGGCTAAAGGCGCTGGGCTATCGAAGATTGGCTGGAAATACCAACGATCGTCCCGATAGCCTAGATCCGCAAGCTTCGTGGATCAAAACAGATGCTTAAATCGTGAAGGACACGAAGTGACACAAAGGACTCTAGGCGTTAGGCTATCGGGGATTGGCTAGAAATACCAACCCATGTTCCGATAGCCCAAAGCCTAGAGCCTTATCTTTCATGTGCTTCGTGTCCTTCGTAGATCAAAACCTATTAGCCGCGGAAGCCACCACCACGGCGGTCATTGCCACCGTTACCTGGGCGTGGGCCACGGTCGCCGCCACCACCGCCACCGCGAGGGCCGCCTTTGCTACTGCTGCTCTTGCGTTGCTCAGCGGTTTCGCCAGTCAGAATTGCGCGACGTGAAAGGCTCAATTTGCCAGTGCCTGGCTCAACATCGATCACCATCACGGTCAATTCGTCGCCAATTTTGACCACATCTTCAACGTTTTCGACCCGCTTTTCATCAAGCTCGGAAACGTGAACCATGCCGTCTTTGCCTGGCAACACGTTGACGAACGCGCCATACGGCATAATCCGCACAACTTTACCAGTAAAGATTTCGCCAACTTTGGCTTCGCGGGTCAAGCCTTCGATCAACGATTGAGCCATGCGTGCGCCATCGGCATCGGGCGTGGTCACGAATACGCGGCCATCATCCTCAACATCAATTTGAGCACCAGTTTGCTCGATAATCGAGCGAATCGTCTTACCACCAGGCCCAATCAATGCCCCAATCTTCGATGGATCGATTTGCAGGGTGATAATCCGTGGCGCAAATTGGGAAATATCGTTGCGGGCAGTGTTGATAATTTCGTTCATCTTATCGAGAATGAACACACGCCCTTGGCGAGCTTGCTCAAATGCTTGCTGCATAATTTCATAGGTAATGCCCGTGGTTTTGATATCCATTTGCAGCGCGGTGATGCCAGCGGTCGTGCCAGCAACCTTGAAGTCCATATCGCCCAAAGCATCTTCCAAGCCTTGGATGTCGGTCAAAACGCTGAACTGACCAGCTTCTTTGCCAGTGATCAAGCCCATTGCCACGCCAGCAACTGGAGCTTTGATTGGCACACCAGCATCCATCAAGGCCAGCGATGAACCACACACCGAAGCCATTGACGATGAACCGTTCGAGGCCAAGACTTCCGAGACCAAGCGCATGGTGTAGGGGAACTTGTCTTTTTCAGGCAGGACTGGTACCAAAGCGCGTTCGGCCAACTTGCCATGGCCAATATCACGGCGACGTGGGCCGCGTGAAGGGCGAGCTTCGCCAGTCGAGAAGGCTGGGAAGTTGTAGTGGTGCATGTAGTGACGGGTGGTTTCGATGCCCAAATCGTCGAGCCGTTGCTCATCGCCAGGCGATCCAAGCGTTGCTACAGTGAGCACTTGGGTTTGACCACGGGTAAACAAGCCCGAGCCGTGAACGCGTGGCAAAACCCCAACATCGACCGCAATAGGCCGAATTTCGTTGACCTTGCGGCCATCGACGCGAATCCCTTGCTCAAGAATCGAAGCACGAACTTCATCTTTGACCAAGGCATCGTAGTTTTTCGTTACTGCCTTGACCCGAGCGGCCAATTCTTCTTCAGCTACACCAGCGCTGAATTGCTCCAACACATCGGTGCGCAAGCTATCGGTAGCAGCTTCACGGGCAGCTTTATCGCTATTGTTCAAGGCTTGCAAGAAGCGATTGCCCATCCAAGCTTTGATTTCGTCTTGGAGGCTAGTATCGACGACCGGAGCCACAAATTCTTTTTTGGGCTTGCCACATTTTTCGGCCAACTCAAGTTGGGCTTGAATCACCGCTTGCATGGCTTCGTGGCCGCGTTTGACCGCTTCGAGCATTTCAGCTTCGGTCAATTCGTAGGCGCTCGCTTCGACCATCATTACGGCTTCGCTGGTACCAGCAACCACCAAATCGAGGCGGCTATTTTCCATCAAGCCCATAACTGGGTTGACTGCAAAAACGCCATCGATATGACCCATTTGCACCGCACCAACTGGCGCAGCAAACGGAATATCGGAAATCACCAAGGCTGCCGAAGCACCAATAATTGCCAACGGCCCAGGATCATTAACTTGATCGGTTGAAAGCGTCGTAATCGAGACCTGCACGTCATTGTAATAACCTTTGGGAAACAAAGGTCGCAATGGACGGTCAGTCAAGCGCGAGGTTAAAATAGCAGTTTCGGTTGGGCGGCCTTCACGTTTGAAGAACGAACCGGGGATTTTACCTGCGGCATACATCTTTTCTTCATAGTCAACCGTCAGTGGGAAAAAATCAATCCCATCGCGTGGTTCGGCTGACGCGGTGACAGCGGCGAGCAAAACGGTATCGCCATATCGCACCAAAACTGCTCCATTGGCCAACTGCGCAACCCGACCTGCTTCAATTGTTAACGGGCGACCCGCCAGCTCGACAGTTACGCTATGAACTTGTTGTTCACTCAAAATGTGCCTCCAAACACCCCACTTGGGTGCTTCACGATGTGGAGCGTTAGGCACTGGAGCCTGCGCAGCAACTCCCTGTCACTGTTCACGCGCCAATTCCTAACGTCCACAAAACATCAGTGCGCCTCTTTTATTGCAATCATTGAGCCAGCGAGGCTATGTTTGGCTCAACACAAAAACGTCTGGGAGCAATTGTACTCCCAGACGTGTATTTTAGCATGCTTTGCAAGCACTCTACCCAATTTAGGCTTTGATCCGCAGACCCAAGCGTTCGCTGACAGCGCGGAACCGAGCATTATCTTTTTTGCTCAGGTAGGCCAACAAGCGACGGCGACGACCAACCAACTTCAGCAAACCACGGCGTGAGTGGTGGTCTTGCTTGTGCAACTTCAAGTGCTCGATCAATTGGTTGATGCGGTCGGTCAAAAGGGCAATTTGTACGTCTGCCGAGCCAGTATCTGATTCGTGCAGTTTATAGTTATTGATAACGGTTGACTTATCTTTTTCCAGCGACACAGTGTGCCTCCTTGAGTAATTGGGCATGGGAATGCCGGTTTTCCCACCCTTCCCTGTGCAACGCCATTCGCGGCACATTGGCTGCGAGTATACCAGCAAAATCGATTCTGTGCAAATCGATATGTCAAGCCGATTTAACATTTTGGATGAGAAGTGGATGAGAATTGCACTCGAAATTGCTCATGCTAATGGCCTAAAAGCAATTTCGCTGCTAGCTTGGGTAGTTGTAGCAATGGGTACTGCGCACCAAGCCTGTCGCTGGCGCAAAGCCACAACGCAGATACAATTGCGCTGCCGCCGGATTGCTCGTATATAAACTAATTTGCGCAAAGTGACCAGCAGCATGCTTCAAGCTATGCAGCACAATCTGTTGGGCCAAGCCATGCCGTCGCCAAGCTGGCAGCACATAGACATGGCGAATGCGCCCAATCTGAATGCTTGGTTGGTAGGGGTCGCGACTGATGCCGCCAATTGCCCGTAAACGCTGGCCTTGCCAAATGCCCCAAAAGCCCTCGCCAACTTGGGCAAAGGTTTGTACGCCACTCTGCCATTCATCGTAAAAACGTTGCACCATGCTATAGCCTTCGGCGGTGCTGGCGGCGATCAAAGGAGCCAATTCGGCGAGATGGTTGTGGTTGAATGTTCGTAGCTCCTGCATACCCAAACTCCCTTGCTAAATTGAAAATAGCCCTTGCAACCCAGCCAATTCGTTTTTGGGGTCGCGCTGCATCAAATCGAGGCCTGCTTGCTGTGGCGATTTGCCCTCAAATAAGACGCGATACAACTCATCAGCAATTGGCAATTCGACTCCATACTGCTCGGCCAATTGACGGGCCGTGGCAGTGGTATTCACGCCTTCGGCCACCTGCCCAAGCTGAGCCAAAGCCATTTCGAGCGATTGGCCACGGGCTAAGGCTTCACCCAAGCGGCGATTGCGGCTGTGCGGCGAGGCACACGTGGCAATTAAATCACCTAAGCCCGCCAAGCCTGCAAAGGTCAGCGGATGTGCGCCGCGTGCCATGCCCAAACGGGTCATTTCGGCCAAACCACGGGTGATAAATGCCGCTTTGGCATTATCGCCCAAGCCCATGCCATCGCAAATGCCCGCGCCGAGTGCCACAATATTTTTGAGTGCCCCGCCCAGCTCAACCCCAACCACATCACTCGAACGATAGATCCGCAGCAGATTGGTGGTGAGCAAGCTCTGCGCCCGCTGCCCAGCTTGATCATCGCTTAATGCTACAACACTGGTTGCAGGCAGGCCTTGGGCAATTTCGTTGGCAATATTTGGCCCCGAAAGTGCCCCAATCAAGCCACGGGGATGCGGCGCAAGCGCCTCGGCCAGCACTTCGCTCATGGTTTCAAGGCTGCCCGACTCGATACCCTTAGCGCAACTCAAAATAATACTATCGGCAACGAGCTGTGGAGCAAGTTGGAGCGCATTGCTGCGAATCGTTTTCGAAGGCACAGCGAGGAGAATAACTTGGGCTTGAGCGGCCAGCGCGAGATCACAGGCCAAGCCCAAATTTGCTGGAAAGCGCTGCCCAGGCAAAAAGCGGCTGTTTTCGCCAGCAGCCTGCAATTGGGCAACTTCAGCTTGGTTGCGGCCAAATAGCGTGACATTCCGCCCGCCGCGAGCCAAAACCAAGGCTAAAGTTGTGCCCCAATTGCCAGTGCCAATGACAGCTACATCAAGCCGTTGGTTCATAATTGTGTCTCCAAATGTTGCGATTCAGGTGCTCTTAGCATACCATTATTCCTAAGCGTCCCACATTGAACAATCATGAACCAGCAATTGCAGGTTGTGACCTAAGCTGCGGTTTTGGCCGAATGTAGCGAAATGTTTACAGCAGGTTGGGGTTAAAAAGCGGTAGAATCAAACCAGCGACAAACTTGCAATTAGCATCAAAGGTGGTCTGGTATGGCTCCGGAAACAATTTATTTAGATCATGCAGCGACGACTGCGACCGATCCAAGGGTGGTTGAGGCCATGCTGCCCTACTTCAACACGGCCTATGGCAATCCCTCGAGCATCTATCGGCTGGGCCGCGCAGCGCTCGAAGGCGTAGATGAAGCCCGCGAAACCGTTGCGAGTTTGCTAGGAGCAAAACGCAAAGAAATTGTGTTTACCAGCGGCGGCTCCGAAGCCGATAATTTGGCGATCAAGGGCGTGGCATTTGCTCAGCGTGATGCAGGCAAAGGCAATCACATCATCACCAGTGCCATTGAACATCACGCGGTGCTGCATGCAGTGGAATATCTCGAACACTTTGGCTTTGAAATCACGATTTTGCCGGTCGATAGCACGGGTTTGGTTGCCGTGGCCGATTTACGGGCCGCGATTCGCCCAACCACGGTGTTGGTCAGCATTATGGCCGCCAACAACGAGATTGGCACGATTCAGCCAATTGCCGAATTGGGCGCGGTTTGTCGCGAGCACAATGTGCTGTTTCATACCGATGCCGTGCAGTTGATCGGGGCGCAACCAATTAATGTTAAAGAATTGAATGTTGATTTGTTGAGCCTAACTGCGCATAAATTTTATGGTCCCAAAGGCGTAGGCGCGTTGTATATGCGGCGCGGCGTACCCTTGCTACCGTTGATTAATGGTGGCTCACAGGAACGGCGGTTACGCGCTGGCACCGAAAATGTGCCTGGGATCGTTGGGCTAGCCAAAGCCTTGCAACTTGCCGTCGATGAATTGCCACAAAGCAGCAACCAACTAACCAGCCTGCGCGATCGGCTGATTAGCGGAATTGAGGCAGCAATCCCGCATGTCTATTTAAATGGCCATCGCAGCCAGCGTTTGCCCAATAATGTCAACATGTCGTTTGATTTTATTGAGGGCGAAAGCATGTTGTTGTTGCTTGATCAGCAGGGCATTTATGCCTCGAGTGGCTCGGCCTGCACCAGCGGTTCGCTTGACCCATCGCATGTTCTGATGGCCTTGGGCTTGAGTGCCGAACGCGCTCATGGCAGCCTGCGCATGACCCTTGGCCGCGAGAACACCGCCGAGCAAATCGAGCGCGTCTTAGCATTGTTGCCGCCAATCGTCGAGCGCTTGCGGGCAGTTTCGCCGATGTATCGCCATTTCTTGGCGGAACAAACTGTTTATTAAGCTTGTCAATCCCTCTCCCCCGCCTCTCTCCTACTGCGGCGGGCAGGGGCATTCCAAGCTTCATAATCGAGGGATTCCGCCTCGCGTGCGGGAGCGGAGGCTAAAATACAAGGAAAGGTTTTAAGATCCCTCACCCCCAACCCCTCTCCCACTGCGGCGGGAGAGGGGCGATCCAGTGATCATGATCAAGGGTTTCCCCCTCGCCTCGCCTGCGGGAGAGGGGGCTAGGGGGTGAGGGCATGATAATTACCTAATTTACCCCAGATTCGCTAGCCCCGCCTGAGCGATGTTCTGGTATAATGTCACGCTAGACTGCCTTCGTTGGCGATAGTTAAAGATCGCTTAAATACCATATACTTTGGAGATCGTGTGAAAGTCACAACTGAACAATTACCAAAGCGCATTGTTGCGCTTGAGATCGAGCCAGACGCAGCGACGATAGAAAAAGAATTGAACAAGGCCGCGCAACGGATTGCCAGCAAGGTTGCCATTCCAGGCTTCCGCAAAGGTAAAGCTCCTCGCTTTATCGTTGAAAACTACTATGGCAAGGCCGCAATTTTAGAAGAAGCGACCGACGAAATTATCAATGTAGCCTTCCGCGCTGCACTCGAACAAGAAAATATCAAGCCAGTCGCTCAAGCTTCCTTAGAAAAATTAGAGCCAGAGCCATTCCGCTTCCGTATCTTGGTTCCGGTTGAGCCAGAAGTGATCTTGCCCGATTACAAGGCGATCACGGTTGATCTCACCGAAGAACCAGTTACCGATGCAACCTTGGAAGTTGCCTTGGATCAAGCTCGTGAAAAACACGTCGTTTTGAGCGCTCCCGAAGGCGAGCCAGAAGCCGCTGAAGGCGATCAACTCACCGCAACCGTCCAAACCTTGGTCGATGGTGTGCCTTTGCATAAACTCGACGAAGAGGATGATGACGATGATGACGATGACGACGACGATGATGATGACGACGACGATGATGATGATGATGATGACGATGATGACGATGACGATGACGATGATGACGACGACGACGATGACGATGATGACGACGATGACGACGATGACGATGATGAAGGCGAACCAACGACCTTAATCATGGAAGAACGCCGCATCGTGCCTGAACTGTATGCAGGCTTGAAAGGCATCAAAGCTGGTGAAACTCGCGAAATCAGCGCTCACCTGCCAGCCGATCATCCAGATGCACGGGTTGCCGATAAAGATGTTGTATTCAAAGTAACTGTCAGCGAAATTCAAAATCGCCAATTGCCAGCATGGGAAGAACTCCCAGGTTTGGAAGAATTTGAAGGCGATTTGGATGCCTACAAGGCTGACCTCATGGAGCGTTTGGTCAAGAATTCAGGCGATCACCATCGCCGCAATGTCTTGAACCAATACCTCGAAGAAGTTGTCGCTGCAACCAGCTTCGATGTGCCCGATGCCTTGATTGCTGAACGCGCCCACGAATTGCTCCACGAGCAAGTTGAATCGTTGGCTCGCTATGGCATCAACATGGAGCAATACCTGCAAATCGTTGGCAAAACCCACGACGAAGCAGTCCAAGAATTGTTGCCCCGTGGCGAAGAAAGCTTGAAATCATCGTTGGTTGTGCGCAAAATCGTTGAAGCCGAAGGCTTGAGCGTTGACGAAAGCGAAATCAATGCTGAAATCGAACGCATCTTGAACGATTTCCCTGATGCCCAACGTGGCCCAGCCCGCCGCCGCCTCGAAAAAGAATTGCGGCCTCAAGTTGCTGGCTCGTTGCTCGACAAGAAATTGCAAGATCGCTTGGTCGAATTGGCAACTGGCAACGCCGCTGCCTAATTCCAAACCGCATCAAGCCCCCTTGTCCTAGCAATTGGGCAAGGGGGTTTTTTGTTTAAAGGCAAAAGGCAAAAATCAAAAGTTAGAAGCGGGTCAGGGGTCAGATTTTTAACCACGAAGAGCGCGAAGGATCGCTAAGCTCAATTCCTTCGTGCTCTTCGTGTCCTTCGTGGATCAAAAATTCTATGGAATCCAGACGGGATAGCTACCATATTCAAAGGCTTGGATTGCCTGGGTTGCTGGATTCCACACCAGAACCTGCGGCGTTGCATAGATTGGCCCAGCCTCATCACAGCTGTAATCGCCCTTGGCAAAGGTCAGCCAATCGCCCGTTGGGTTCCATGCTGCTCCATGAATTGCTTGCCCATTATCGGCCAAAATTGGGCTTAAATTGGGATTACGGGCTGGTGCACTAAAATCTGGAGCCTGCACGCTCAACACTTGTGCACCCAAACAAGCACTAATATGAAAATTATCAATAAAGGCGATTTGCTCACGCTCTTGGTTAAATTGCAACCGCAAAATCCCATTGCCGCCTATGTCGGTCACGGCTTGGGGAGCACCATCAACCACGGCCCACCATTGCATGCCATTGCCCGATGCTCCCAGCAAATTAACTTGACCACCATGAAAATAGATTTGGTCGGCATAGCTCAAAAGTTCATCAACCGCCCAAGTGCCATGTTCATCTTCCACTAGCTCAAGTATTGGACTAAATGCACCATCATCAAGGTTGGCTGTGCCAATTTGATTGCCATTGTGCACCAGCAGCCCAAGCCCATCGCTGAGCCAAGCAGCACGATAACCAATCGTGCTCACCACGGTACTGGCGGGCGTAGCACTATTCAAATCATACACATCAACAAAGGCTTCGCCCATATCGGTTAATTTCAGCAGGGCAAATTTGCCATCGCCGCGCGGCGACCAAATTGGCTCAAAGCTACTGGGCAAGCGCAAAAGCTCTTGAAAATCGGTGGTGTAAATATGCAAAAAATCGCCTTTGAACACACTCAAATAATGCAGGCTGGGGTCGATTCCCAAGCGCGATAATGGCAATGATCCTTGTTCTTTGTAGGCCGTTTGCAAATCACCACCAGTTGGCGTGATTGAGTTAATTGCAAATCCCAAGGGATCGATAAAATAGATTCGGCCCGTGAGCATCGAAGTATCAACCAAGGCGTTGGGGTCGTCAAGCGTTGGTGTAGCAAGCTCGGCGGTTGGCTCGTTCGGAGCTAAACTTGCGGTAGCAATCACCTCAACTTGGGCGGCAGTGGTCAGGGTTGGCGGTGGCGTAATCGTCGGCTGAGCTGCTTGGCTGCCACATCCAGCCACAAGCAACAAGCTCAGCAGACCACTGAATAAACGTATGTGCATACAAACTCCTCAAATCAAAAAAGCGTGCCTTGGTTATAGCACGCTCCTGATCAATTCACCACGATAGCCAACTTAATCGCATCTGAGAAAAAGCTGATGTTATGGTTGCAATTGGACATCCATATGCACTGTTTGCTCGATTGGCACAGCCAACGATTGGCCAGCATCTTCACCTTCAAGCTTCATAATGACTGACATCGTTTGATCAAAGACGTTCGATTTCAACATCCCAGTTTTTTCATCAATCACCACAACACCCTTTTGGGTATTGCCGTTTTTACCATTTTCAATCGTCATTTTGATATTTTCATCTTCGGCCAAGCCTGGAAAGTTGAATTCGCCTAAGGCAAAATCGCCAGTCAGATCAAAGGTTGCCAAGCCCGCGTTACGTTCTTTCAAGGTATAGGTATTGGTCAAAACCATCGAGAAAATTTGCAAATTCAGATCGGTTACATCTTGCCATGAATCGCCAATCACCATAGGTTTACCACCAAATGGAATAATTGTGGCTTTAGCATAGCTTTGCTCAAGTGTTTTGGTCAGCATATCGCGCATCATGGCAACTTCAGGCGTGATTTCATTCTCACCGAGCATCTTGTCGATCCATTGATCCATGCCATCGATCTTGTTAACCGATGCTTCTGGGCTTAGGGTAATCGTGATTGGTTGGCCGGTCATGCCAGCAAATTGGGCTAACTCTGGTGAATCGGTGCTGGCAGCTGGATCAGTTGAATCGTAGGTCATGGTTTGATCAGCGGTTTGGCTTTCAACCCGAATCGAATCGATCATAACCTGCATCACGGTTTCACCTTCGGCTGAGACCGAAATGATATTTTGCTGCATTGCCATCGTGGTCGTAGTCACTTGGGTTTGTTCAGTGCCAAACATGCTTTGGGTTGTATGTTGCACTTGGGTTGATGTATAGCGATAGGTTTGATTTGGCTGAACATTCAATTTAAGCGTCAGGCTTTCGCTGTTGGTGGCGGCTTGCTCGTTTGTGCCACAAGCGACTAACCCCACCAAAACCAACAATACCAACATCCGTCGTAACATAAAGCGGCCTCAATTGCACTAAAAATCCAAGATCGCTCTCGCCGATCTTGGCATCTAATCGTACTAACTATACTCGATTTTTAGCGCAATAGTTCAGCCTTACGGTGGATTTAGCCTATTTTGCGGGCTTGACGACTAGCCAAGGCATATAACACCGTGGTGATCGTAAACGAGCCGCTAGGAAAACTGAAAAAGTAGCGCAATGAAAGCAGCGCCAAGCCCAACGAAACGGCACTATTAAACCGCCAGATCGAACGCAAACGGGCCAGATCATTGCCTAACGCTCGCATCACGAGCAAATTCAGGCCACCATAAACGATCAGCAAATAGCCCATCGCCAACGAAAAGCCCGTATTGAGTTCGAGCATGGTGCGTTAAGCGGCTGGCAATTGCACCTGAATTTGTTGCAAACGAGCCGTAACACCTGAATTAGCCGAGGTTTCAAATAATTGAAAATGCGTGTGACCAACCCCAACCAAGATAAAAATCCAAGCACTGAGCTTGCCAAAAAACCTTGGTTTCATTGATGTGCTCCTTGGATCAGCTGCTTGTTCCGTGGCGCAGCCCACCATGTTAGCCCCGCCAAAACCGCCAATAACAACCATTGCGGAGCCAACCAAAGCTGACCAGCCAGCAAATTCAGCCCTAGCCACAAGCCACTATAGGCCAAATATTGCCCAACGATCAGCCGTGCTTGTTCAAGCGGCTGCGGCTGGCGATCTAAGCGCCAAACTTGATAGGCCAACCAACCAAGATGGATCGTAATCATGTGCCAAGTTGCTAAAAGTTCGAGGCGTGGGCTGGCGGCCAAGGTAGTTTGGTTCATGGCTTGAATACCAGTTAATTGGCCGCCAACCCCATGAATTAACGCCGTTACCCCACCAATCAAGCCCACAATTGTTGTTCGTGCTAACATCATTTGCTCCTATGTGGTTGGCTGACCCGCCAAACCAGCCTTGATCATCTGATTGACGACGATATGATGAAATGGTCGAATCACATTGAAATAAACTGGCCCCGTCCAAGCGTGATAGCACACAATTGTGACCGTGTGCAAATTGTAATTGTTGCCACCAAGCGGCTCCAGCACAATCGCCAACCAAGCGGTGAGATGCGATTCGCTGGCCGAGGCCACCAAATATTGGCCTTCGGCAGCGGCTGTAACTTTGAAAAAGCCCAAGTTTTGGCCAACTTGCATGGGCACTTGTTCAGGTCGTAGCTGGTTTGAGTTGGGTATGCCTTGTTGGCGCATGCCCAATAAGCGCACAAAGCCCCAACGAATCGCATACAAACTTTGCATCCAACGTGGGTTATAGCCAATCATAGCCGCAATAAAACGGCGTAACTCATGCTCAGGCTGGGTTGTCTGAATTTGGCGGGTTTTAACATCAATATGATTCGATTGGGCGATCAGCGGTGCCAGAATTGGGTGCTGCGTGATCGACATCGGAGCCTCCTGGAATTGCATATAAACGTAAAAATTCGTCATAAATTTGGCGTAAACGAGCCATTGGCAACATTGGTTGCATCAAAATAGCGCCCAGCAAAATGCTATAGCCGTGTTGGGCCATTAACAAACCGCGCTCAGCATCGCCAGTAATCGCGCTACACAGTTCGGCCACAAAAGTTATGCGCACGTGATCGATGCGTTCGATCATGGCTCGAACCTCAGGATCAGCCGCAGCCCAGCCGCGCATGGCAATCTCCACATCCCATGGGTCGTTGGCAGCATAAATTGCCACAATCGTCAGCAAATCGAATAGGGCACGTAATTTTTGAGCTGGATCGTGATAGCCCGCCAAGTGCTGAATAATATCCAAGGTGTCTTGTTGCTCGAATTGCTGCAACAGCGCCGTTTTGTAGCTTGGCCAACCCCCAAAATGATGATAGAACGAGCCTTTGGTCACCCCCAGATCGGTGGTTAGGCGCTCAATCGTTAAGGCCGCCACTGATTCGCTGCTGAGAATGCTCAAGCCATGCTGCAACCAATCCTCACGTCGTACTCGCGCCATAGCTGCCTCCGTTATGCCATAACTAAAACATACCATACTGTATGGTATTGTCAAATCAGGTTAAAACTCTAAAAATATTATCCATGAAAAGCTTTGACATTGACTAAGCTGGCAACCTACAATGATCAAATGGTAAGGAACGGCCCTGACCACATGGAGAAATGTATGACGACTTCAGAACAGCCTCTCGCACCTACGCCCCCAATGGGTTGGAACTCGTGGAACATGTTTGGTAGTACGATTCATGAAGATTCAGTCCGTGCCACTGCTGACGTGTTGGTTAGCTCAGGCCTCAAGGATTGTGGTTATAACTATGTGGTGATTGATGATTGCTGGTCAACCAAAGTTGGCCGCGATGGCAACGGCGATTTGGTTGCCGACCCCGAAAAATTCCCCAGTGGCATCAAAGCGCTAGCCGATTATGTGCATAGCCTTGGTTTGAAAATTGGCATCTACTCCGATGCGGCGCATCTGACTTGCGCTAGTTATCCTGGCAGCTTTGGCTTCGAGGAGCAAGATGCCCAATTATGGGCTTCGTGGGGCATCGATTTCCTCAAATATGATTTTTGTTTTGCGCCAACCGACCAAGCCACTGCGATCGACCGTTACACCCGCATGGGCGAGGCGTTGCGCAAAACGAAGCGCCAATTTCTCTACTCGTTGTGTGAGTGGGGTGGCCGCAGCCCACAGCTCTGGGGTCGCTCGGTTGGCGGGCATATGTGGCGGGTCACTGGCGATATTTTCGATAGCTGGGTTGATATTTGGGTTGCGCCACACAAATATTATGGGGTAGGCATTGATACAGCGATTGATATTGCCGCCAATTTAGCCGAATACGCTGGCCCTGATGCCTGGAACGATTTGGATATGCTGGTGGTTGGATTGAAGGGCAAGGGTCAAATCTCTGGCGGTGGCTTATCATTCATCGAATATCAAACCCATATGTCGTTGTGGACGATCGCCTGCTCGCCCTTGATGATCGGCTGCGATATTCGCAATATGGATCGCGATACCACCAGTTTATTGACTAATCGCGAAGTTTTGGCCGTCAACCAAGATAGTTTGGGGATTGCTGGGCGGCGCGTGAAACAAACCGGCACGTGCGAAATTTGGAAAAAACCGCTCGCCGATGGCTCGTTGGCGGTTGCCTTGATTAATCGTGGCTCGATCGGCAGCGATTTAAGCTTGCGAGCCAGCGATATTGGCCTGCTCGATACGCCGAAATCAGTACGAAATTTGTGGGCGCAAGCAGATATTGCCGAGTTTGGCGAGGCTTGGCAAACCCGCATTCAACCCCATGAAACATTATTGCTCAAAATCAAAGCCTAAATTCACCAAAAACGCCCATGCGATCGTTGTGATCGCATGGGCGTTTCTTCGTTAATCAGGTTTAGGCATCGTTTTGAATCAAGCACATAAAGACTTTATACACCGGAATTTGCGGCACTGAGGTTGCTGTTGGCGTGCGAGTTGGGGTGTTGGTTGGGGTACGGGTTGGCGTATTCGTCGGCGTGTTGGTTGGGGTACGAGTTGGGGTATGGGTAAAGGTTGGCGTTGGTGGCGTACCCGTTGGGGTATTGGTTGGAGTACGGGTATTAGTTGGCGTATTGGTTGGCGTGTTGGTCACGGTATTGGTTGGCGTGCGCGTGCTAGTTGAGGTTGGCGTACTGGTTGGCGTGTTGGTTGCGGTAGCCGTATTAGTTGCGGTCACCGTTGGGGTATGGGTAATTGGCGTTGGTGTACCGCCACCCAAATCGCCCGAATAGCTAAAATCGTCGATGCCAATATACAGACCACGGTTTGCTGTATTGACAATATAATGGCGGAAGCCAATCCGACCGATGGTTGGTTGATTAATCCCGCTTAGCGTATAACTAAATTGCGCCCAGTCGCTACATGGATAGCCATCGCTGCCATCAGCATCATGACCAAATTCCTGATCAGGGTTGATTCGACCAAGCTGGTTTGAGAAATCACCAGTATTACTCCCACTAGCGACATTCGTGCTCGTTCCAGCAGTACTATAGCGAATATCTAAACGATCAGGGCCACCTGAACAACCAAGCGATCGAGTCCAAAAAGAGACAGTCTTACCATTTTCAAGTAATAATGGTGGGGTTAACAGCCAATTACTCACAATTGAATTGCTACCAAATGTTGAAGCTTCCCACGATGAACCCGCATAGGAATTGTTAGCACCAGAGTGTGAATCCATATCGTTACCATTGGAACGGCCTTGTTTCCAACGATTATGATCGGAAGTGTCATCATTACGTGGTTCGCTACCATTCACAATCACCCAACCATCAGCCAAAACATCGTTGAATGAATCAAAATTCTCATTCAACACCGTTGGCGCATTAGGTGCTTGCGGGCGAACCCAGCCTTGTAAACCGATTCCAACCAGCAAGAGTATCCCGAGTAGCGAGGCTCTAAAGCGTGTTGCCATTGTCGATCGACCTCCCAAATAATAAGTGCAGATAGTCCTAAGTATAAGAAAACACTCAACAATCTGCAACATGGAAATGGGAAGTTAGTACTAGGTAGCTTGGCAGCACTTGGCAGATAGCAACTAGGACTATCTGCCAGTAAACAGCTTAATTTAGCTCACTTTGACCACAATTTTGCCGCGTACCCGACTACTTTGCATGCGTTCGTGGGCCGCTGCCATGGCCGTGAAATCGTAGACTTGTTCGACTTCCACCCGCAATTTTTGGCTATCGATCAAGTTGGCAATCTCGGTTAATTGGGCTTGATTGGCCTGAACAAGATGGTTCAAGCTTTTGCCAGCATGGGCTGCGGCCAAATCGGCGGGCGGTGAACCAACAATCGTTACCAATCCAGCTTGAGGTTTTAACACCGCATACGAACGCGCTTGGACTTCGCCGCCAACGGTATCAAACACAACATCAACTGGTTCGATTTGTTGCTCAAACGGCGCAGCAGTGTAATCAACAAATTGATCAACGCCCAATTCGCGCACAAAGCCTTCATTCCGCGCCGAGGCCGTTGCAATCACATGAGCGCCGCGTAATTTAGCCAATTGCACCGCCACATGACCAACGCCGCCAGCCGCTGCATGCACCAGCACGCGATCGCCAGCCTGCAAACCAACCAGATCAAAGGCCTGCCAAGCAGTCAAGGCTACCAACGGCACAGCTGCGGCTTCTGCAAAGCTCAGGCTTTTGGGTTTGGCAGCAACTTCAAGCGCTGGAGCTACCACATATTCAGCATAGGCACCGCTAGGAGTGGGAAAATTGACCATGCCATAGACTTCATCGCCAAGCTTCCATTGGCTAACATTTGAGCCAACCGCAGCAATTGTGCCCGCCACATCCCAACCAAGCGCCACCGGAAACGCTTGCTCATCGAAAAAGGCGATCATACCTGAGCGCACTTTATAATCAACCGGATTAATCCCAATTGCATGAACTTTAATTAACACTTGATCGGCGGTAGGCTCAGGCCGCGCAATTTCTGCCTGCACTAATTCGTCAACGCCGCCATACCGATTAATTTGAATTGCCTGCATTGTCGTCATATCCAGATATCCTTCCATCTATACAAATATTGCTTTGCGCTTAGTATAAAGCGTGCTATGATTTTGACAAGAACGCACAATTTTGTCGGGTACTAACAATTTTGATACTATTGGATTATAAAGGGCTAAATCGTATGTGTCACAATTTTGAATCAGGCTATTCATGCCCAGTTGAGGCGACAATTGCGGTAATTGGTGGTAAGTGGAAGTGTGTGATTTTGTTTCATCTCTGCGATGGCAAGAAACGGTTTAGCCAATTGCAGCGCTTCTTACCATCAATTACGCAGCGCATGTTAACCCTACAATTGCGTGAACTTGAGGCCGATGGGGTAATTACGCGCACGGTCTACCCCGAAGTGCCACCACGAGTCGAATATGCGCTGACCGATTTTGGCGAAAGTTTGCGGCCAATTTTGTTTTTGATGCGTGATTGGGGTCAGGAATATCGCGAGGCGGTTGCCACGACCAAAGCGCGGCAAGCAACTCTCGCTAATTAAGGATTACTTAGCTTGCAACAAACGCCGATAGGTTTGCAAGGCAAGGGGAATGCGCGGGCCATACCAGGTCAATAACTGGCCATCGCAGCACGTAATTTGTGCCGCCAAGCCTTGCAATTCGTCAGCATCGGCTTGGCTAAATGCATAGGGTTCATCGGGCAGTAAAATGCAATCTGGTTGCAAGGCCGCAATCTCTGCCAACTCCAAACGTGGATAGCGCCCCGTTGGATCAGCCAAACAATTGCTAGCCCCGCAGCATGCCAATAAATCGGCGGCATAGGTCGCTTGGCCAACCCACATCCAAGGGTCGCGCCAAATTGCTGTGGCTACCCGTTGTTGGGTGGTTGGCTTCCGCGTAAGTTCAGCCTGAATCGCCGCAATCAACGAATCAGCTTGTTCGGCTCGTCCAACGATGCCCGCCAATTTGGCCAAGCTAAGCATTGCTTGCTGCACGCTTTCAATATCGCTCACATAAATCGTTAGGCCTGCTGCTTCGAGCGCTGCAATATCACGCTGGCGATTTTCTTCCTTATTGGCGATAATCAAATCTGGAGCCAGCCCAATAATTTGCTCACGATTGGGATTTTTGGTTCCGCGCACTTTGGACACTGCTGCCACTTGTTCAGCAGGCACAATACAATAATCAGTGATGCCCACAATTTGCTCGGCCAAGCCCAACCAAAATAGATACTCGGTCAAGCTTGGCACCAACGAAACAATTCGTTGTGGCACATGCTCAAAGTGCAGCAAACGCCCTAGATCATCGGTTATGTCAAACAAAGAGTTGTACCACAATATAAGTTACAAAGCTCAGAATCAAATTATAAAGCAACAGACTATAACCAACACTCACAAAGGTTTCTTCATAAGGCTTGGAAAATAATACTCGCAGCGCTTTCAAGGATGCAGCCATGAATAGTAAACTCAACGCTAGGTTGCCAAGGTTCCCAACAAAGCTAATGAATCCACCGAGCAAATAGAAAATTCCACCAATCACGAGCGTACTTGGCGGCCAAGCCATGGCTAAGGCCGTTGCAAATTCATCACGTTGGCGAAAACTCAAGCGCTGGCGTTGGGCGATAAATGAAATCAAGGCCGCAAAACCTGCCGTATGCCCAAGCACATTGATCAGCAAGCTTTGACCAGCCAGCCGAGCCGGAAAATGATAAATTAGTAGGCCAATCACTAGGATCAAAATGCCACTGACAAATGCTCCAATCGCAACATAGATTAAGGCATTTTTGAGCGAACCGCGCCCACGCACGAGGCCAAAGGGCGGCTCACTGGGCTTGCCAGCCAAGGCAATCGAGGCTTGCAGCAGTTCGGGTAATTGCATAGTTGGAGTGGGAGTGGTGGGCGGCGATGTTGGGGCAGATTGTGATGACGATGGCTGAGTGTTACGAAAACTCATTGGAATCCTCCACGCAAAGAGCGAGATTGCAATAGTTCGCGGTAGGTGGCGAGGGTTTGTCGCGCCACAACGGGCCAATCGAAGCTGCGCCGTACAATCGCTGCGCCAGCAGCACCCCATTGCGGCCAATATTCGCGCAAATCGAGGGCTAACCGCAGCGCATTGACCAAGGCCCGCTGATTGTTGGCTGGCACAAGCAAGCCATTATGGCCGCTGATAACTTTATCGGGAATGCCACCAGCCGCAGTTGCCACAACTGGCAAGCGATGAATCATGGCTTCGAGTGTGACCAACGACGAACCTTCATACAAGGTTGGATGAATGAACAAATCAACATGTTCATACAGTGAATGCAATTCACGATCACTCAGACGACCAAGCAGGCTGACATGTTGCGCCAAGCCTAGACTTTGGGCTTGCTGTTCAAGCGCTGCTTGCTCTTTGCCAGTGCCAACCATCAACAAACGCCAGCTTGCAGGCAGCAGATCGCGCAATTCGGCCAAGGCCGCCAAGAGCAGATGATAGCCCTTGTTGCGCTCCAAACGGCTGACGGTCAAAAAAACCAGATCGTGGTCGGCGAGCTGCAAGCGCTGCACCAACTCGTTGCCCAATTGCTCATCAACCTGGCCCAAGGCCTCAGCCACATCAATCGCCGAGGGCAACACCGCAACCCGCGTCGGATCAACGCCCAACAAATTTGGTAGATCGTCGGCGGTACAGGCATCGGTGGCAATTGCACAATCAGCTTGGCGATGACTCCACGAATATTGGGCACGAAACGGGGCATAGGCCAGTTGCTTGCGCCAATCAACATTCTTATATTCTTCCATGCCATGGGGGTTGGCCAATTGAGGAATCCGCCGCAAACTGGGTTGCTGTTGACGTACCAAGCCCCAGCCCAATGCACATAAACCTTGAGTATGCACAATATCAATCTGGCCTTGCTGAGCAGTTTTGGCCACAGCGCTGGCTTGTTGCCAAGTAAAAATCGGATAATTAAACTGTCGCCCGATAATGCTATTCGGTCGCAACCATGGGCTGGTGCGATCATAACGGGTTTCATGCAGTTCAATCAACGGGTTTTGACACAAACGAGCATAGGCCTCGCCAGCAGTTGGCACATCGTGGGGAATTGTCTGCGTCCAAAGATCGAGCTTAACTCCCAAATCGCTGAGATGGGTCACCAAATGAAAGACATGGCGCTCGATGCCGCCAAAGCCATGCAAGGGAAAAACCGCCCGACAAAGCATGGCGACACGTAATTGGTGATCGATTGAGGCGACTGGGGTTATTGCCATTGCACAACCAAACTAATTGAGTGCCCTCACCATCTCGTTCAAGGATAGGTTTTTCAACTAAGCATTGGTTGATCACCACCCTTCCGTCCC
>NZ_DOPT01000044.1:79531-105699 GCF_003512625.1 Herpetosiphon sp.
CCCTGCACCCCCTCAAGGACATGCCGTGGTGATCACACATTCACCGATGAACTATGGGATCGTCGTTCCCAAGCCAGAGATTAAGACCGATCCTTTTATCTCACGCCGCACTGAGGGCGAGGTTGGGTGAGGGAAACCAACTACCAATAGGATTCGCGGAATTCGCGGTAGAAGTTTACGGTATACTCGAGACCTTGGCGCAAACTCGTGGTTGGCTGCCAACCCAACACCGCTTGAATCCGGCTGTAGTCGCTATAGACGCTGCCAATGTCGATGCGGGCTTTTTCAGGGGGAAACGGCACGAGTCGATACGAGCCAGTTCCAGCAACTTCCGTCAAGGTCGAAATCAATTGCAAATGGCTAATTGGCTCAGGGCCGCCGAGATTAAACACCTGACCATCGGCAGCCGGATTCATGGCTGCTAACAGAAAAGCTTCAACTGCATCATCAACATAGGTATAATCACGCTGTTGCTCGCCATCGCCATAAATGCTAATCACTTCGTTATCAAGTGCTTGGCGCACAAACCAGCCCAAGGCAGTTTGGCGAGCATGGCGGACCAACATGCGCGGCCCATAGGTATTGGTCATGCGCAAAGCACAAGCCCGAATCCCATAGACATTATTATACAGAATGTGATACCACTCGCCCGCCATCTTGTTAATGCCATTGACATCGGTTGGGTGCAACAAATGCTGCTCATCAACAGGCACGTAATCGGGGCGGCCATAGATTTGGCGGGTGCTCGCAAAAACAATTTTAATCGCTGGATTATTGTGGCGACAAGCCTCTAAAATTGAAAGCTGCGCCCGACAATTAATATCCAAGTCGTTGAAGGGATTCTCCATTGAATCAATATGGCTAACCTGACCAGCAAGATTAAACAGATAATCCTGGCCTTGTACCAGATATTGCAACGAATGCTGATCGCGGACATCGGCAATGTTAATCCGCACTTGTTCAGCCAAGCCATGGACATTGGCCATATTGCCGCCATACTCAGCAACCAATGAATCAACGATCACAACTTCAGCGCCTAATTCGACCAAACGAAATGCGAGATTCGAGCCAATAAAGCCCAAACCGCCAGTAATCAAACAACGCTTGCCACGAAATGCCTGCTCTAGCACACAACCTCCATAAATAGCCGTTAGCCCGCGTCGCGCCCAAGAGCACGTTGGCGAGCAGCTTGTTCTTTAAGATGTTTGCCAAGGATGACCAACTTCCACCAAAGCTGCAACAACTGAATCAGCGTGCGCCACAAACGGGGGAAATTGAAAAACTGCGATTTGCCATAGGTGCGATGATAGTGATGGACTGGCACTTCAGCAAAATTAAACCCAGCATCTTGTAATTTTTTGACCAATTCTAAGCAGATTGTGCCGCTATCGGATTCAAGATTGACTACATCGAATACTTTGCGGCGAATCAGCCGAAAATCACAATCAACATCACGTAATTTAAAGCCAAATAAAAATTTGACTCCATGGTGATATATGCGGCCAATAATTTTACGATGCAATGGATCAGAACGGGCAATCTTATAGCCGTTGACAATATCAACCTCAGGGGTCAGCACTTGATACAAATCGCGCAACTCGTTGGGGTCGTATTGGGCATCGCCATCGGTATAAAACACCAGATCTTTGGTTGCCGAGGCAAAGCCTGTGCGTAACGCTCCGCCATAACCGCGGTTTTTGGGGTGGTGAATTGGGCGGAAACGTGGATATTTGGTGGCTAAATCATCAAGCACTTGCGCGGTATAATCGCTGCTACCATCGTTAACCACGATCACTTCATAATCATCGGTGAGTTCGGGTAAAACGTGAAATGCTGTAATCACCAAGCTACCAATGGTGCCAGCATCATTATAGGCAGGGAAGAAGACCGAAATACTTGGACGTTCGCTGGTCATTTATGATCCTTTGACTGGTTGTTAATCGTTTTGATCACTGTCAACAGCAGCGATTATAGCAGAAAGCGCCGCCTTTGCCGCCATACCTTGGTGTTAATTGGGCTACTTTGGCTTTTACAGCGTTGCGATTTAGCTGCGGTTAAACGAAAATCGCGAATGCTACGGCATTGTAGCATTCGCGATTCGTCAGATCAGGCTAGGATGATGGCTTAGCGCACGCGCCCACGTTGGAAGAGATTTACAATCCCAAGCAATACAACGGCACCAATCAGCGAGGTCAAAACGCTCCACAAATTGAACACATTAGCGGTCACGTCGCGGTTGATCAAAAAACCGCCAATGAATGCCCCGATAATCCCCACCACGATATTCAAAACTGTACCTTGTTGAGCATCGGTGTTCATAATTTTGCTAGCAACCCAACCGATCAATGCGCCGAACAGCAGCCATGCAATCAGTGAAAGCATTGTTAATTCCTCCAAATAATTATTTTAATAAATCAGTGCTTGTATTTTTTATTCAAAACTTAGCGGACACGGCCACGTTGGAACAGGTTTACAATCCCAAGCAATACAACTGCACCAATCAATGCTGTGAAGACGCTCCACAAATTGAACACATTACCAGTCACGTCGCGGTTGATCAAAAAACCGCCAATGAATGCCCCAATAATCCCGACCACAATATTCAAAACTGCGCCTTGTTGAGCATCGGTGTTCATAATTTTGCTAGCGACCCAACCGATCAATGCACCGAAGATAAGCCATGCAATAAGTGATAACATTGTTGATTCCTCCGTGTGATAATTTCAATAAGTGCTTGTGTTGACTACTGTTATGCTTATGCAGAAAGTGTGCCAGCATTCTTTTTTCAGTAGTCGTAGATTGTTCATTGATTGTTCAATCTACGTATCGTTCTACTGTTATGCTTATGCAGAAAGTGTGCCAGCATTTTTCTGTTTGCAATGTTCAGTCTGTCGTTCTGAATTGGAGTAAATGCAGAAAGTGTGCCACGGAGGAAAATCAAAAGGCAGAAATCAAAAGGCAAATGTATGAGGGATGAAGGATGAAGATAAGATTGAAGGTAGAAGGTTTTAACGCAGAGCCGCAGGGCGGAATATGGCTAGAGGCTGTAGGCTTTTGGCTATCGGAGATTGGCTGGAAATACCAATAGTTGTTCCGATAGCCCAGAGTCTATAGCCATATCGCCCTTCGTGCTCTTCGTGTTCTTCGTGGTTAAAAATGATTCCTAATCAGGCTCAAAACCTAAAATATCAATCCGTGAATTGCTCAACACAACCCAATCGCCAGTTTGTAGTTGCTCGTTAGGTAATTTGGCCACATTTTGGCCAGTCAAGGTTGTGCGCAGGCCAATGCTGCCAACGCCGACAGCAATAATTGCCTCGACATAGCTGACTGCATAGCCCAAATCGTCGCGCCGCTCCCAGGTTATTAAATCTTGGATGCAGCCATAAGCCAAAGGCATAGTGCTCAGTCCATTACCAACCTCTGGCTCGATGCCCATGCGTTGGGTATCGGCTGGCTGCAAAGCGACGCGGCTCAGTTGAAATACCAACCGAGCCGTTCCATAGCGCCCAGCGTGGGACTGATTCACATGATTATGGCGATCAACCACGCCTAAGCGAACTTGCTTGAAACCGAGCACAATTAAAGGCAAGAAGCGCTGGCCGCTCGTATGCATGCGACCTGGAATCAATTCTTCGAAGCACGAATGCAGTTGTAACGCTTGAGATTTGGGAAAACGCATTAGCTTCGACTCCCTAATTGCTTGAGTTTTTCAGCGGCGGCAGCAATTGTTTCGGGCTTTTTGGCAAAGCAAAAGCGTACCATCCCTGATTGATAGCCATCGTGGTAAAACGCTGAGGGTGGAATTGCCGCCACGCCAATTTCGCTAATCAGATAACGGCAAAATTCTGCATCATTCTCCCAGCCCAAATCACGAATATCAGCCATTACGAAATAGGTGCCTTGCGGCGGCAACACATACAATCCAGCATCGCGCAAGACCTTCACCAATTGCTCGCGGCGGGCATTATAAAATTGCAATAGTTGGCGTTCATAGGGTTCGCCAGCGTTTAAACCAACCACCGCTGCTGCTTGCAAGGGCGTGGCACTGGCAAAGGTCACAAATTGATGCACCCGCCGAATTGCCTCAGTTAATGAATTGGGGGCAATTGCATAACCAATTTTCCAGCCTGTGACGCTAAAGGTTTTGCCAGTGCTACTGATGGTGATTGTACGATCCCACATGCCGGGCAAGGTGGCAATCGAGCAATGCTGATAATCCTCAAACACCAAACGATCATAAACTTCATCGCTGATCACCAAGAGATCATGCTCGATTGCAATCGTTGCTAATTGGCTCAATTCGGCCCGCGACCAAACCTTGCCTGTGGGATTATGCGGCGTGTTCAAAATAATCGCCTTGGTTTGGGGAGTAATTGCGGCACGAACTTGAGCAAAATCCACATCCCAGCGTGGCTCGTGCAAGCGAATATAACGTGGTATGCCTCCCGCCATCAGCACATTCGGCGGATACGAATCATAGAACGGCTCGAAAATCAAAACCTCATCGCCAGGGTTAATCAACGCCATAATTATGGCAAACATAGCTTCAGTTGCCCCGCTAGTTACGGTAATTTCAGCGTCGGGGTCAACTGAGGCCTTGCTATGACGTTCCCATGTCCGCGCAATCGCCGCTCGCAAGGTTGGCAAGCCAGTGCTTGGCGCATATTGATTGAGATCAGCGTTGATAGCGCTACAAGCAGCATCTTTTAAAAATGCTGGGCCAGCAAAATCAGGAAAGCCTTGGCCGAGATTAATCGCTTGATAACGCGCAGCCAAAGCACTTATTTCACTAAAAATTGATGTACCAAAGCCAGCTAAGCGATTGGCGGATTTGGGATGCACAACGAGCCTCCTAGCCTGTAATCACAACTTTACCAGCGCCGCCTTCGGTGGCCACGCGCACAATTCCGGCGAGATCATCAAGCGCGACAGTGGTATCAACATGCGGCGCTAAACGGCCATCGGCAAACATTGCGCTGACTTCAGCGATCAATTTGCCAATTGCTTGCGGGGTTTGGCGGTTGAGCCAGCGGCCCAGCCAAAAACCACGAATCGTCGCTTCGCTAAACACAATCCGGCCATCAACTTGAATTGGCTCGCCGCTCAACAAACCATAAATAATCAGTTGGCCATAAGCTGCTAAAGCATTGACGACGGCTGTACCAGTTTCGCCAGCCACCGCATCGATGGCCTTGCCAATGCCTTTTTGGCCGGTAATTTCCTTCCAGCGTTTGGCCAAGTCGTCGCCAGGCAGGGTAATTACGCCGAGCGCACCAGCATCAAGCAAGGCTTGGGCTTGCTCGGGTTTGCGCACCGTTGCAACCACTTTGAAGCCACGGACTGCGGACAATTGCAACATTGCACGGCCCAAGTGCGAAGCGCCAGCGGTTACCAGCACAGGCTCATCGGGCTGCAACTGCAACTCATCGCTCATAATCCAGGCGGTCAAATAGTTGACCCAGGTACAAGCAGCTTGGGCATCAGTGAGGGCAGCCGGAGTTGGCACTAAAAACTGCGGCTTGACCACGGCATATTCGCGCCATGTGCCAGCAGTCCCAACCGCACCGAGCATCAGGATAACCCGATCGCCAACATCCCAACCAGTAACGCCCTCGCCGAGCGCCGCGATCACCCCAGCGGCCTCATTACCTGGGACAGATGGCAAGCTTGGGCGCACCCCATACGTCCCTTGGATGGTGTAGACATCGGATGGATTGATTGACCGAGCAGTTAGGCGGACTAAGACCTCGCCAGCGCCAGCGGTTGGGGTTGGTTGTTCGACCAACTGCAACACATCTGCCAAGGCTCCAAATTCATGAAACTCAATCGCTTTCATGGCATCCCTTTGGCATAAAACACACATCGGCGTGCTAAAGCATATCGTACTCCCCCATGGGGTGACATGTCAATCAATATCTAGGAGTTGCAGGCCGTTGGAGCATGCTGCACTAAAGCGCGATCAAGGCCAGCAAGCTCCTAAAATAGCCCATTGGAATGGCCAATTCCCCCCATAGGGATATACTAACAGAGGACTAATAAAACATTGACAAAAGCGAAGCCAACTTGTAGTATAATTTCAATGCGCGGCATTGATAATTATGTTCATCTGCACATGCTCGCGACACCTCAATTAATGTGTGTGTACTCATGAGCAGGGCACAATATCAGCCCACATTTGGATAGTGATGGTGGTAGCAATTGACAACCTTCCACAGAGCTTGGCGGTACGCAACAAATCGTATTAAACGAGCATCGGTTCAGCGGTGGCTGTGGTTTTTTGTCGTTGCACTAGGGATGGTAGGCTGTACCCAACCGGGTGGGTTAAATCTTCAGTCGTTGACCCAAACTCCTGCCAATGCGACGGTTAGCGGGTCGAACCCAAGCACTCAACCAAGTAGCCCATCACAAACCAACGTTACTGGTCAGCCAACCCAAATTCAGGTGCCAACCGTGGTTGTGGATGGCCCGACCAGTCAGGTTAATTCGACTAGCGTACCCGTTGAGCCAAGTTCAGTTGTGCCAACGGTTGTACTAACCCCACCACCAAGCGGAAACGCCGCATGGGAGGCTCAAAAAGTTGATGTTCAACAATTTGCTGAGCCAATCGCCTATGATGCCCCTGGGGCGGTCATGCTTTGGTGGTATGACCCAATATCTGGCCAGTATGTTGGCCTTGGCTGGGTTCGTTCACCACTCATCGCAAGCGGCGAGTTCCGATTGCGCTGGAGTGCTTTAGCTGCTTTAGCTATTCCCTATACAATTAACGTCGATTATGGCCTGAGCTTGGAACCAAGCGTGATTCAACGGATTCGACGTGCTGGCTATAGCGGCGATGTTATTGAAACATTTGTCTATCTTGCGCCCGACATTACGCCACAATAGGGCAGAAGGAGACTCTACATATGAGCAGTCGGTATTTAGAAATGGTTCGCGGTCAACGTCGCAACCGAGGAGGAGGTTTTCAGTTTACGGCGAAAACCCTCTTGGTTGTGCTGGCCGTATGTGCCATGGTTGGATCGGCTGTGTATTGGTGGGGCATTCAGAGCGTTCTAACACCCAATAAAATGATTGCTGGCTCCTTTACATTAATTTTGGTCTTAGCACCGCCCAGCTTGGTTAGCTTTCTCATCCCTTGGTCGCCAGCAGGCATGCTGTTGCAAAAGATTAACGCTCGGACGCTCGGCTATGTTGTGGTCGTCGTTTGTGCCTTGATCTTGGTGTATTACTCGTTCACCTTGCAATATCAATGGTGGGGAACCCAAGCCGTCGTCCAAGATAGCAATATTGTCTTGTTGCAGGTTTTGGTCGGGTTGATCGGCTTTATCTTTATTCCAGCATTGTTGTGGACACCCGTCAGCAGTGAAGAGTTGGTCGAACAGATTCGCCAAGCTCACTTGGTGCGCCGCTACGAGTTGCAAACCCAAGCCGATATCGCTATTTTACGCAATACATTGCTCCGCGCCCAAGAGAAGGCGCTGATCGGTTTTGCTAATTTGACCGTCCAAGAAAAAGAGGAACTAGCTTCGGTTATGCGTGGCTTGGTGCGCGGCATCGACACGACCATGAAGGAGCTAGCTCAGAGTGTTAAGGCCGTTAGCGGAACCGTAACACCCTTCGCCGCGTTAGAAGATAACGAGGATATCAAGGGGTACTTGGATTATGTGGCCGATAGTTTGATGGATACTTCCATGAACCCTGGCACAAAACCAACCAATACCACTTCGATGGATCGCTCGCCCATGGATCGACCTGGCGGTTACTCACGCTAGGTTTTAACTTAATACAAACCCTTGGAGGTGGCCGATGCGTGGTCGCTTACACTCGACTGACGAACGTTTAATCGATGATGACTTGACTGAACTAGCCGACGAGTTGTCGATTCGGCTCTATGCAACAATGGGGCATCGAGTCTATTTGCTCAGTCGCCCTGATATTATCCAGCTCACCAAATCGTATATCGACGATTTGCATCCCGAAGATCAAGATGCAATCTGTTGGTTGATTTGGGATCTCTTCCAAGAAGGCATGCAGATGGAGTTTGGTTAGACCCAAACCCAAGCTGAATGATCAACGCCGCTTTCGCAATGAAAAGCGGCGTTTGTGCTTTTGCCCCTAAAGCATTCTGGCTCACGCTTGCGTAGAATCCAGCAAATGCTTTATCACGATTGTGGGGATTATGCACGTTTACGCTCGTATCGATATTGAATGGTCGGCAGCACCAGCCCTCATCCACGCTAGCCTCGCTGCTCGACAAGGTTGGTTGTTGGGAGCTGTTATCGCTGATCGCTGGCTTTGGGCTGATCAAACTTGGCAGATTACTCCAAACCATAGCTCGCAACGCTTGCATTGGCAAGCACAGAGCATCACGCAACCAAGCCTCAAAGCCGATTTGCTGCTCGAATTGCTGGATAGTGTTTCCAGCACTCACGTTCGGGCCACCTTGCATGTTGAATGGCCTAAAACCACGTTTAAATTATGGCGCTATTGGCAACGCCGTCGCTGGTTACACAACGAATTAACCAACGTTTTGCAACATTGGCGCGACGCTTGGACAACCCAATCCACGCCAAGCGACCAACTTGCCCAAAGCCATCCGCGCACATGGCAAGCTTTCCACACCATGAATGCGCTCGATCAACTCCAACGGATTCAAGCACTCGATCGACGTTGGCAGCAATTTGAGCATGGCCAACTGCCCAACTTGCCCTATAGCCAGACCGATCAATTGCCCAAGGCTGATCTGGCGGTCGATTTGGTCTATGCTGGCGGCGGCTTGGGCTTGATTCATGCCACGCTGATGGCTCGCAAAGGGCTAAATGTGCTGGTGTTTGATCGGCATCAGGTTGGTTGCGCTCATCGCGAATGGAATATTTCGCAGGCTGAACTTGAACGCTTAGTAGCAACTGGCTTTATCTCGTGGGAAATCCTCGAACGCCAGATTATTATGGCGCGTTACCACGATGGGATTGTGCGCTTTCACGCGGCTGGCTCTGCCGTTGCTCCTGCCGAATTACACTTACCCGAAGTATTAGATATTGCGCTCGATGCTGGTGCGTTGCTCGATTATGCCCGCCAACAGTTTCTGGCTGCAGGCGGCATTATTTGGGATAACACCAGTTTTGAGCATGTCTATCACGATCCAAAGCAGCAACAAACTGTCGTAGCCGTGCACAAAGCAGATCAAACGCAACTGATAGCTGCCCGTTTGCTGATCGATGCTATGGGTGCAACCTCGCCATTAACCCTGGCAACCCAACCATTTGCTGGCATCTGTCCAACCGTTGGCACGGTGCTTAGTGGCGCGGAGCATGACCAAAACTTGGGCGATATTTTGATCAGCATTGCCGATACCCAAGCTGATCGCCAACTGATTTGGGAAGGCTTTCCAGGCCGTGAGCATGAACTGACGGTCTATGTGTTTTACTATGATCAGGTTGGAGCCAAAGCCAAATATCGCCATTCGCTGCTGGATTTATTTGAAGATTACTTTGAACTCTTGCCAAGTTATAAGCAGCTTCAAGCGAATGCTCAGCATCTCCGTCCGGTTTTTGGCTATATTCCAGCGCGTCATGCCTTGAACAAACCTAAACCTTTGGCAGGCGTTTTGGCTTTGGGCGATGCCTCAGCCCAACAATCGCCGTTGACATTTTGTGGCTTCGGCTCGTTTGTCCGCAACTTAAGCCGTACCACCGATTTGCTCGAACAAGCACTTGAACAAGCGTTGCTTGCCCCTCAGCAGCTTAGTTTGATTAGCGCCTATCAAAGCAATGTCAGCATGAATTGGGTATTTAGCCGTTTTATGACTCCATGGGGTCGCCCGCAAGATGTCAATGAGCTGCAAAATGTCTTTGCTCATGTGCTCAATCGCTTGGGATACGACCTCGCACGGCGCTTTTTCCAAGATCAAATGACTTGGCACGATTATAATCGGGTCGTCTTAGGCACGCTGGCCTTCTACCCACGGATTATGCAAGTTGCTTGGCAAGTGCTTGGTTGGCGCGATTGGCTGCGCTGGATTGGCGATTGGCTGCGATTTAGCCGCGCAGCATTCATTGCCCAGTTTGGTCAACAATTACCAAGTTGGTTGGTTGGCCGCTTGCCTAAACCATGGCTTTTTCAGTACAATGCAGCCTATGCCGAATGGCGAGCGATGGGTTGGCTCAAATCTAGCCCTGAGCATCAAAGCCAAGCGCTTGGTTCACAACCCTCAATCAAGCAATTTGGCTAGCTCTTTTTTGGATTGGCTCACGTTGTTGTTTTTTGGCAGCAACTATTGAGAAGTGTGTATGCGACGTTCGCCACTTGCTCGGATTCGCAATGCCCTGCTGATTGGTTTGACGATTTCGTTATTGCTGATTGCAGGCGGTTTGGCATGGTTCTGGTGGACATTTGATCAGGCGCAGCGTCAAGCCCGTGCGATCAGTCCCAACGAACAACTGATTATTTATAGCGTAATTGGCGCGGCGGCGGTGGTTGGGGCATTAACCACCCTGATTATGACCATGCGCAGCGTGCGCCAAACCCGCAAACCATTTGAACAACTGCCAAGCGACTTCGACCCTGATCAAGCAATTGAATCGGGCAATTCGGGCGATCCGTTGATTGATAACACCTTGCAAAAAGTTGAGGCCTTGCGCAAAAATCTGTTGGATCGCCAAACCAGCTTGACCCAACAAACTAGCCAATTCCAAACGGTGCAAGCTCGCCACGAAGCGGTTTTCAAACTAGCCCGCTTGCTCAACAGCACCCTTGAGATCGAAACCTTGCTCAACGATTTTGTGCGTTCGTTGGTCAAAAAATTCGATCTTTCGTTTGTTGGCGTAGGCTTGATCGAAAATAGCAGCATTGTCGTGCGCCATGGTGTTACCCGCAAAGCCGAGCAAATCGAATCGACCTCGACGTTGTGGCTGGCGCTCAGCGCAGGGATTGCCGCCGAAGCTGCTGCCGAAAGCCAGATTATCATCAAACGCCAGCCGCCCTTTGATACTGCATTGCCCTCTCCCAGCACGGTTGGAACGCAAGTGGCTCACCCCTTGATGAATAGCGGCCATATTATCGGCGTGATGCTGAGCCAAAGCAGCCAAAAACTCGATGAAGAAACCCTCAATCATCTGCGTGATATTGCTGAATTACTGGCTTCATCGCTGAGCAATGCCCAACTATTTGCCAATGCCCGCGAACGCGCCACAAATTTGACGGCCATCAACGACTTGGCACGAGCAATTAGCACCTCACTCGATCTCAAGCGCATTTTGGATACCGCCCTGCAGCAAATTCGCCAGCTCATTCCCTACGATCAAGCCAGCGTTACCACCTATGATGTTGGCAGCAATATGTTTCAAGTGCTGGCGGCCAACGATGCCGATTATGGCATGTTGAGCGCTGGTCAAGAAACCGAGGGCAATGGCCCGTTGCGCACCGCCTATGAAGCGGGCCATCCGGTCTATATCGCCGAGGTTGAGCATCATACAGGCCAGCCCTTGCAATTACCCTTCGCCGATGAGGCTCAATCGCTGTTGATTCAGCCATTGACCACCGCCGATGTGCGCTTGGGCACGTTGAATTTGACCAGCCGCCGACCCAACGCCTTTGATGAACAACAAGTCAGTTTATTGGGTGGTTTATCGCACTTTTTGACCACTGCTTTGGTCAATGGGCGCTTGTATAACCAACGTGCTCAAGCCTTACAACAGCTTGAACAAACCCAAGATCACCTGCTATTTGTGGAGAAATTACGGGCACTCGGCGAATTGGCCAGCGGCGTTACCCACGATTTCAATAATTTGCTGGCAGGCATTTTGGGCAATGTGCAAGTTTTGATGGGCGAATTGCAAAACCCAGAGCAACGCGAAACCCTGCGGGTCATCGAACGTGCTGCCAAAGATGGCGCGGAAACCGTCAAACGAATTCAACGCTTTGCCCGCAAGGACGATGGCGAAATTGACGCGCCAGTTGAGCTACACGAATTGGCCGAAGATGCGCTCGACCTCACGCGGGTACGTTGGCGTAACGCCGCCCAAGAACAAGGTGTCAACATCGAACTCCAACGCGAAATTCTGAATGTGCCGACGATTCGCGGCCATGCTGCTGAATTGCGCGAAGTTTTGACCAACCTGATCATCAACGCCGTTGATGCCATGCCCAATGGCGGGATGTTGCGGGTAGCCACAGGTCAACGTGGCTCGGAAGTGTTTGTGTCGGTCGCCGATAGCGGCATCGGTATGAGTGAAGAAGTTAAAGCGCGGATCTTCGATCCCTTCTTTACCACCAAGGGCGAGCGGGGCAATGGCTTGGGGCTGGCGGTTTCTGCGGCGATCGTTTCACGCCATAGCGGGCGGATCGAAGTGCAAAGTATTGAAGGCCGAGGCACCAACTTCGCAATTTGGCTGCCAATGCTCGAAGTCGATTTTGCTCAAGTCGAGGCCACTGATGACGATGCGCCCAGCGTGCGCGGCAGCATCTTGATCGTCGAAGACGAAGAATTAGTGCGGATCGCGCTTAGTCGCATGTTGGCAGCCTGGGGCCATGAAGTTGTTAGCGCCGAAAGTGGCCGTGATGCCCTTGCTAAATTCCGGCCTGGCATGTTCGATTTGGTCATCACCGACCTTGGCATGCCCGATATGATGGGCTGGGATGTGTTGCGGCTGATTCGCGAACGTGAGCATGGCATCCGCACGATGATGCTCTCAGGTTGGGCACGCCAGATCGATCCGGCTGAAGCCAAATTACGCGGTGCTGATGTCGTGGTTGCCAAGCCGTTTGATCAAGCAATTTTGCGCACGACGGTGGCGCATTTATTGGCTGGTACGCTCGATCTTACACCACGGGTGATTGCCTAAACTAATCCCTCACCCCCAACCCCTCTCCCACTAAACGCGGGAGAGGGGAGTTCCGATAGATATCGGTAGGCAGGTTCCCTCTCGCCTCGCATGCGGGAGAGGGGTCAGCTTTCAAGGGTAGGTTTTAACGTTCCCTCACCCCCAACCCCTCTCCCACTAAACGCGGGAGAGGGGAGTTTCGATGGATATCGGTAGGCAGGTTCCCCCTCGCCTCGCATGCGGGAGAGGGGTGTTCTATATCTACCAAAGCATCGCAATTTAAATCAGTAACGATAATAACCCCAACGCCCCCGAACCAAGCACAACCGCCGCTGTCACCCACTTGGCCTTTGAGCGATACAGCACCCACAAGCTGAGCGCGGCAATTGCCAAAGCCAGCACTGCCGGAGCCACTTCACGCGGCCAAGCATCGAAAATGAGTTGGCTGGTGGTGACGGTAATTAAGCCAACCACCGCCGCCGTAATGCCATCAAGAAACGCATGGGTTGCAGCATTGGCGATAATTCGTTCGAGCCAGTGGTGGCCAACAATGGTAAATAAAAATGCTGGCAAAAATGTGCCTGCGGTTAAAGCCAATGCTCCAGCAAAGCCCCCGCCCAAATAGCCCACAAAGGTCGAGAAAATAATCAGCGGAGCGGGCAAAATGCCTGATAAGGCCACACCATCAATAAATTGCTCGTTGGTCATCCAGCCGCCAACGGTTACTGCATCGTGTTGCAAAAATGGAATGGCCGTGTAGGCTCCACCAAAAGTCAGCAAGCCTGTGCGCAAGCCATAGCCAAATAAACTGAGTACGCTGGGTGCAGCTAAAATAGCCACCGCCAACAATGGCACCCACGAGCTATGCAAACGAGTTCGGCCTAATTGAGGCTTTTGCAATAACCAATACATCACGCCGGCTAACAGCAAAATAGCAATAAAATGCACCCTCAGAAGTGTGGCTATTCCCGCGCCAAGTGCAATCGCCCAGAGCCAGCGATTGGTCAGAGCATGCTCGCCAATCCGATGGACTGCCCGAATAATTAAGGCTGCCACGGCTGGCTTGAAACCAAATAGGATTGCCCCAATCCCAACGGCGGTAATGCCATAGGCCACATAGGCCCACGAAAGCAACAGCATCAGCACAAAGCCAGGCAACATAAAGCCCAAACCCGCCAGCACTGCACCGATTCGGCCACGGGCAACCATGCCAAAGTAAACACATAATTCATGGGCTTCTGGGCCAGGCAAGGCTTGATAAACTGCTAGCACCCGATTAAAATGTTCGCGCTCAATCCACTGTTCTTCCTCAACCAACTCTTGACGAATCATGGCAATTTGGGCGACAGGCCCACCCCAAGCCAACAACCCAAAACGCAAAAAGCGCAGAAAAAGTCGCAGATACGATTCCTGTGGTGGACCAACCGATCCTGGCGCATCAGCCATAGATAGTTCCTTAGCAATCAGTCAATCGCTTGCATTGTATATTAAAATAGTACTTTACATAGCTTAGAGTACTATGCTATAGTCAGCTTGAGACTAGGTAACCTCGTCGCAACAACCCCACTTCAATCCATCTACACGTAGGTTGTTACCTATCCCCGACACCTAAATCACTACTCGTCAAATCCCTGGAGGCAGTGTGTATGGGTAACGAAATCGTCCAAATCGATTATCAGGAGGCCAATCAGCTAGCCCAACGTTTCTCGAAGCAACAAACCCACGTGCAGGCAATTTTGCAAAGCCTCAGGCAGACCATTCAAGCGCTTGAGAATGGCGGCTGGATGGGCGATGCAGCAACCGCATGTTTCAAAGAATTTCATGCCGAGGTAGTCCCTGCCTATACCCGACTCAGTAACGTCCTTGGTGAAGGCCAAAGTACCCTGCAAGGTATTGCAACGCTCTTTCGTCAGGCCGAAGAAGAAGCTGCCGCACTCTTCCGTGGCGAGTTTGCCGCCGCCGCTGGGGGTGAAAGTGGTATCGCCCAAGCCGTCGGTGGGAGTGGTGGCAACATTCAAGCCGACAATGGTGGTATGTATCAAACAGTTCAGGCATTTGCCACTAATTTAAGTGGTAGCGGTGGTGGACAAGGCCAAGCAAGCGAGCTAGAAACCCTCATCCGTTCGCTCAAAGATCAATGTGTAGACCCCAATGTTATTTTAGATGCAATTGCCAAGGCAACCCCAGCAGAACGTCAAGCGATTTTAAATGACCCTCAATTAATGGAATATATTCGCATCAGCGAAGGTACAGCTGCCGATGTCCTTACGGCGGCATTGCTCGAAGGAGCATTATTCTGGCCAGCTGGCTCAGGCCCAGCCAATAATGGGGCGATTCAATCTGATGTGATTAACCCTTTAACCGGAGAAGAACGAACTAATGATTTTGCACTTTGGATGCGTGGCGAAGCAGGGCCACCTGATCCGCTTAACGGCACGATGAATTGCTGGGAAGCAACCATGTATGCCGCCTATTTAAGTGGCGAAATCAGCGAAAGTCAATTACGCGAAATTCATCAAAACGCGGCTGATGCAGGCGCTGATTATTATAATGTGATTGAAGATGCCTTTGGTGCTGATAATCGCAGCACATGGCAATCAGGCGATCAACCAGCCGCAGGCAGTATTGTCTTTTTTGAAAGTGACGGTAGCCCACTTGCTCACGTTGCAATTGCTACAGGCCGAACAACCCCTGATGGCAAGACTGAGATCATGAGTTTATGGGTATTGCCTCAAGATTCAAATGGTAATTTTGTGCGATCAATGCAACGTACCACCATTGAAGATTTACAGGCCTCAATGGCCGACGCTGGCATTCCATTAGATCAAATTAGCACTTCACCCAATCCATGGGATCAGCCGAATGATTAGTTAGGATAGATCTGTGATTCCCTTATCGTACCGATTACGATTAATTCTGTGGCTAGCTGGTTTATTGCTGAGCAGTTGCACTGCGGCGATGCCCACCACGCCACAACCACAAGAGGGTTCTGTGATGCCTACGATCGAAACAACTCAAGCTACCAGTATCCTTGGCTTTATTCCATGGGGCGAGGCCGGATTAAAGCCGATCGATATTCAAACGTCATTGCCAAATCAGCCGCTTGGTCGGATGACACCTGAAATTGTGTTAGATACCCAGCAACAGCCATGGTTTTGGCTCGATGGTCGAATCATCAACGTTGATGATCAACGCTACTGGGAGATTAACCAAAGCGTCAAGGCAAACGCAACGGCGGTTATGCCAACCCCACAAGGCTTTGTCGTGGCCGTTGCCAGCCCACGCACGGTCGGCATTCAATTGCTCGATTTGAATGGCAAGCTGCTTTGGCAACACGACCGTCCATTTGAATTGCCCGATGAGCTTGATCAACGCCAACTGCTGTTGCAAGATGCAGATCGCGTCTGGTTGTATGCTGGCAACCGTGCAGGCTGGCAGCTTTGGGAAATTAACCTCCAAACGGGTGAGCTTAGCCCACAATTTGCTCAAAATACACCTGCCCCAAGCCAAATTTGGCTCTACGATGGCATTGTTATGTGGTGGAGCTACCAAGCAAGCAGCCAAACTCGCCAATGGCATCGGCATAACCTAGCCACCCAAACCACCAGTACCGTTGAACAATCGCCGTTAAATCGTTGGTTTGCCAACATTAAATCGGCTACGCCAACTGGTGGAGCCTTGCTCGTTACCACCAACGAGATTATTTGGATGGATGCTGATGGCCAAGAACAAAACCGCCTCACCAGCAATGACTTGTTGCCTCCAAGTTGGCAGCCAGCAACCTATTCGCTGATTCCAAGTCGGGCAGTTGTCAATGCCCAAGGCATGATGCTATGGCTCGGCTTTGATCAACAGGGTGTCTATTTACTCCAATCACCGTAACCAATGCCAGCCCGCCCCGCTACGTAGACGAACGCTCTACAGTGGGGCGGGCCAAACGCGGTAAATCCTCAATTCCATTATGCTTTTCAGCGCCAAACACCTAGAGATGGTGATAGCCTAATCGTGCTGAAACGAGTATGCTCCACAACCAATCAATGCGCATAAAACCACATGCCGACTTAATAGCCACGGAGCCGCTGTCTATGAGTGTGCCAATCGTTCAAATTCAGTACCAACAGCTCGAACAACTCGCCCAACGCTTCGCCAAGCAACAAACCCAGGTTCAAGCAATTCTACAAAGCCTCAGGCAAACTATCCAAGCGCTTGAACATGGCGGCTGGATGGGCGATGCAGCCACTGCCTGTTTCAAAGAATTCCATGCCGAGATCGTCCCTGCCTATTGCAAACTTCAGCATGTGTTTAGTGAAAGCCAAACCAGCTTAAACCAAATAGCCCAGCTTTTTCACGAGGCTGAAGCCGAGGCTGCCGGATTATTTCGGGGTGAAATGGCGCAAGCAGTCGGCAACGCTAGCCCTTGGCAGATCCTCAATCATCTTGAAACAAACCTATCCGAGCAACTCAGTCGCTTCCAACCTGAAACTTTAGAACACATGCTTGGTGCGATTGATCCTCAGTCATTTGATATCACTACGGTGCTGGCGCTGATTGAGAACGCCTCGCTGGTCGAACGTCAAGCTATTTTGCAAAATCCAGAAGTATTAAACTTAATCAGGGCCAGCGCAGGTGATCAAGCATATATCGTGATGGCAGTCCTTTCAATTGGATCATTCCGGTGGTTAGCTTCGCAACAAGGAGCAGATGGATGTATTGCGATCTTTCTCACAGACCCGCTAACCCATGAACCTCGAACTAACAATTTTGCCCAATGGATCTGCACCGTACCTAATTCTAATGAGCCTTCAAGCCAAATATCACCCCCAAATCCGCTCACTGGCTCAATGAATTGTTGGGAATTTGTTTTATTTTCAGCATTCTTGGGTGGAAATATCACCTATGACGAGCTTGATGCAGTCTATTCCGAGGTTGGGACACCAATCACGCTAGAAGAACACAAACAAGCAATTTATACTGCCCTTGGTGGTGAACACAGCACTGAGTGGAATCCCTGTAATGATATTCCTGCTGGCAGTATTATCTTTTTCGACGATGGCAGCAACCCAATCGCCCACGTTGCCATTGCGACAGGCCGTGAGATCAATGGGTCACCCGAGTTAATTAGTTTGTGGGATCGGCCAAACACTATCGATAGTGTGCAATTTACAACGATTGAGGCATTAAATGGCTCCGATTACACCATCAACGTTGCACCAAACCCTTGGCTGAACGATTAAGACTCAGCGTGGTACAATATTCAGCAGACTATTTTTAGCTGAAACGACGATCATTATGGATATTTTAGTCATCGCTTTTTATAAATTTGTCGATTTGCCCGATTTTGCCGCCAAACGCGAGCCATTGCGCGATTTTTGCAACCAACGCGGGATCAAAGGTACGATTTTGCTGGCGCACGAGGGGATTAATTCAACCGTTGCTGGCCCCGAGCCAGCCATGCGCGAATTGTTGGAGTTTCTACGCAGCGATTCACGCCTCGCCGATTTGGTTTGGAAGGAATCGTGGACCAACGAAATTCCTTTTCAGCGCATGAAAGTACGTTTGAAAAAGGAAATTGTGACCCTCGGCATGCCCGAAATCAACCCTAACGATGGGGTTGGCACCTATGTTGATGCCGAGCAGTGGAATGCGCTGATCAATGATCCCGAGGTGGTGGTGATTGATACACGCAACGATTATGAAGTTGAAGTTGGCACATTTCCCCATGCACTCAATCCCAAAACCGATTCGTTCCGCGAATTTCCGGCGTTTGTTGAGCAAAACCTTGATCCGCAGCAACATCCTAAGGTGGCGATGTTTTGCACTGGCGGCATTCGCTGCGAAAAAGCCACGGCCTATATGCTGCGCAAGGGTTTTCAAGCGGTCTATCATCTTGAGGGTGGCATTTTGAAATACCTCGAAACGGTCGAGCCAAGCGCCAATCAATGGCAAGGTGAGTGCTATGTGTTTGATCAACGGGTCGCGGTCGATGAGCAGCTCAAGCCAGGCCACTACGATTTGGATCAGCCAACGGGATTGCCCCGTAAGCGCGAGGAAGCAAGTTTATGACCGTGATCGCTTTAGCCGGAGCCACGGGCTACACCGGCCAACGGATTATCAGCCAAGCTGCCAACAATTCGGAGTGGCAAGTACGGGCTTTGGTGCGCCAAAGTGCCACTAGCAAAACTCATTTTCCCCTTGGCCAAGCCTTTGCGATCTGCGATTTTGCTGATCAAGCGAGTGTTGAGGCAGCGCTTGAGGGCTGCGAGGCGGTATTTCAAACGATCGGCACAACTCAAGCTCAATTTAATGCCGATGTCAGCTACGAAACCGTCGATTATGGCACAACCATCGCGTTGATCAAAGCAGCCCAAGCGCAAGGAGTTAAACGCTTTGTGCTGCTTAGCTCGGCGGGTGCAGGCTTGCCGCTCGGCTCATACTTGCGCTGGAAGGCCAAAACCGAAAAAGCTGTGCGCGAAAGTGGCCTCGATTGGACAATTCTGCGGCCTGCGGCGATTGTCGGGCCAAGCCGCCGCGCAATCCAACTAGCAAGCATGCCGTTTGCGCTGCTCAGCAAATTACCTTTGATTGGGCGCTTAGGCGCAATTATGCGGCCAGTTGATGTCAACGATTTGGCGTTGAGCTTTTTCAAGTGCCTCGCAGACGAAACCACGATTGGCAAAACCCTTGAAGGTCGCTCATTCTGGCGCTTGATTCGCTAATGAGGTAAACAATGCAACATCTACCAACTGAAGCTTTAATTGCCCGATTGCGAGCCTTACATCTTGGCTCAGCAGTTGAGCCAGCGCTCCAACTAGCGGTCGATCGCAATGCAGGGCGCATGCGTCCGCTGAGCGATCAGCCCTATTTGTATCATTTGGTAGAAGTTGCAGTGCAAATTGTCGAGGTGTTTGGCATTCGCGACGAAATTGCGACGGTGATTGCGTTGTGGCACGATTTGCTTGAGGATGATCAAATTAGCCGCGATGAATTGCTGCATTACATCAACACCCGCCCCGCTTTGGTACGGCTTGGCGATTTGTTGCCCTTGCTCGATGGCTTGAATCGGCATAACAAAACCACCGAACAATATTATTCAACGATTGCGATCCTGCCGCCGCAAGCATTTTGGGTCAAAACCAGCGATTTGTTGAGCAACACCAAGCCCATGCCATTGCTCGATTGGCAGCGGCTCAAGCCACGTTGGATCGCCAAATACAGTGTTGAACTAGCGCGTGAGGTGCTTGATGTTGGCCGTTTCGAACAAAAACGGGCTTATCCAACCATTCGCAATGCGCTGCTTGATGTGCAGCAACGGCTGATTAGCGGCCTGCAAAACGACGAGGATCGTTGGCACGAAATTGCGGCCTACGATCCTCGCTTTATCAGTTCGGCCCAACGCCTGCTTAATCTCGAACTAGGGTCACGAGCTTAAACGATTCGGCCAATTCGCATTCAACTCCGGCTTCACGCGCCGATTTGGCGGTAGCAACCGCCCAGTCGCGCATCATTTGCTCTGGCTCCCAATCACCCAATTGGCATTTGTGTTCGCGCAAAGCCTTGAGTTTGAGCTGAAAATCCTCTTCGGTCAAGCCAATCCAGGTATCAACCCGTTCGCCACCCATTAAATACACTTGCCGCACATTGTGGGGTTCCAGCCCTTCCGCCAACAAATCGGGGAAGATCAAACGGGTTGAAGCCGCTGGCATAATTGCCCCAAAAGTGGCATTGCCTGCCGCCACATGGTCGGGATGGTTCAAATAATCATCGCTGTAGCGAAATGATGGATCTTGGCAGACCACAATATCTGGTTTGTAGCGCCGAATCACCCGCGTGATGGCTTTGCGCAATTCAAGGGTTGGCTCCAATGCCGCATCTTCAAAGCTTAAAAATGTGACATCAGCACCAACATAGGCAGCGGCAGCCCGTTGCTCAGCTTGGCGAATCTCGGCCAAGCGTTCGGGAGTCATATTGGGGTCGCTTGAGCCATGATTGCCATCGGTGCAAAGACAAAAGTGAATCTGATGGCCTTCGCGATACCAGCGCGACAACGTGCCGCTACAGACAAATTCAGCATCATCAGGGTGGGCTACAACGACTAAAATCCGTTTGGGCGTAAATGTTTGCTCGCTCATGGATGACCTTTCGTCACACACTGCTCAGGGCAGTCCAAATTAGTTCCAAGCTTAATCATACGCCTTAAATGAGCGAGCAAGCGTGCGACTTTGGGCTTATTCTGACAATCTATAGCTTTTTGCTTCAACTCGGATTCGCCACCCTTCCGTCCCTCCCCTGGAGGGAAACGCAGGGGGTTTTCATCCCCCTGCACCCCCTAAAATATATTCCGTGGATTATTATCATCCCAAAATATTGCCTAAGAGCATTATGAACAAGTTTCAAAGCGATTGGGCTTATTCTGGCAAGTTGCTCCATTCACTATATACTTGATGGCGATCAAGCTCATAGTGTTTGGCCAGATGTTTGGCAGCTTTAGTTCCCGTCCAACCTTCAGCCCGCAAGCGTTGCAACTCACTCCGAATCAAATCCCAATCGACTGCGACTGGAGCTTCATCGGTTGTAACCGCAACTCCAAGTTCATTGGTTGAAGTGCTGCTTGGTTTGCGTTTGGCAGGCCGCGTGGCTCCGCCGATCATCAGCACGAACTCGCCGCGTGGCTCAGTCGCATTGAAATGGGCCAGCAATTCGCTGAGCGTGCCACGGACGAATTGCTCGTGAAGTTTGGTTAATTCACGCGCTACGGCAGCAGGGCGATCACCTAAAACGCTAAGAGCATCGGCCAAACTTTCGCAAATCCGATGCGGAGCTTCATACAGTACCAAGGTTGCCGGAATATCGACAACCTCGCTGAACAACGCACAACGCTCTTTGGAACGGCGCGGCGGAAAGCCCAAGTAATAAAAGCGATCGGTTGGCAGACCCGAAGCACTCAAGCCTGTAATTACCGCGCTTGGCCCAGGAATTGGCACAACCACAAATCCAGCCTCGATTACTGCGCCAACCAACTCGTAGCCAGGGTCAGAGATCGCTGGCGTGCCAGCATCACTAACCAACGCCACATCATCGCCGTTGGCCAAAGCCAGCAAAATCGTATTCAAACGGGCTAGTTTGTTATGCTCATGGTAGGCGATCAACCGCGTTTCAATCTGATAGCGTTGCAATAATTTGCGGGTGTGGCGAGTGTCTTCAGCGGCAATCAAGCCAACCTCTTGCAAAATTCGCAAGCCACGTGGGCTAATATCTTCAAGGTTACCAATTGGCGTGGCAACCACATACAGTACAGCCATAACCTTCCTTCGTCGCTAGTTTCCTTGCTCAATCTGATCCAACAGGCTATTCCACAATTGCATGCGTTCGATGCTACCGCCGATGTCGGGGTGATGCAACCGCGCCATGGCCTTGCGAATCGCTCGCGCTTCATCGGGGCTAAGTTTGGGCAATTGTTTAGTTTCAACACGAATGTGTTCGCTATCGTAGCGCCCAGTGTACCAACGTAAACGTTCGCACTCAACGGTTAATTCATTATTCTCACGAATCATATCGAGCATATTTTTAACAGTTTTATTATAGGCGTTCGACGTTTCGTTGAGCTGTTGCTGCACCTTCTCAAGCCGACGGCGCAACTCGCGATTAGCCAACTTGGCTTCATGCAATTCACGCTCCATACGCTGACGATCACGTTCGACTTGATATGCTTCTTCTGACTGCCGCAGGTCGGTCATAGCATACACTCCTCTTTGATGGCTTGAACGGCTATCGTAGGCCAGCCACATAGGTTTGTCTACTGATCGAATTGCCGATTGACTCGGGGTTGTCGCGCATGGTATCATGAAATCAGATAAGCCCCCCAACATTCCCACATAAACCTAAAATAAATAAGCGGAGCCAACGCCCCGCTGTTTTGTGCCGATCTCGCTCATATTAAGATGGCGATTTATCGTTGCGTAAACTCTTGAATGCCCCTGCGACCACTGCCAGCAGAAAGCCCAAAACTGCTGCTAGATAGCGTTGTTTTTCCAATGATTTAAAGCGTTCAGTGACAATAATTTGTGGTTTGCTGGCGGCCAATTTCGGTCGCGGCGTGCGCTGATCACGCGGCGAATGAGGATTACTCAGGCCTTGTTCAGCCCGAGCAGCGGCAGTCACGGCTACAGCATCATCATCGGGTTGCACGTGTGAGCCATACATATTGGCATAGACTTGGGTCAATTCAGCTCCAAAAAAGAGAATTTGGCTCGAATAATAGACCCACAACAGCACAATAATCAATGAGCCAGCCGCGCCAAACGTCGAGGCGGTGCTGCTGGTACTCAGATATTGACCAATCGCAAATTTACCGATGGTGAAGAGCAATGCCGTGAGTGCTGCACCAATCCAAACATCACGCCAAGCCATCTTAACATCAGGCAAAAATTTGAACAACAGGGCAAAAACGACGGTGATAATGCCAAATGAAACGATTAAATTGATAATCTGAAACACAATGCCAATCTCTGCGCCAAACAGCCAATTTTTGCCAGCCTCAAGCAATGTGCTGATAATCAGCGAAACTAAGAGCAAAAAGCCCACGCCCAGCACCATCGTAAACGAGAAAAAGCGCTCCTGGACGATGCCCCAAATCCCGCGCCTAGGCTTTGGTTGCACCCCCCAAATCGTGTTCATGGCATCTTTGAGCTGACCAAAAACGCCGGAAGCACCAAAGAGCAAGGTTGCCACACCAATTAATGTGCCGATAATGCCTGAGCGCTGGTTACTCGATTGCTGAATAATTTCGTTGATCGCTTGGGCCGCATCGTCATTAATTAACGTGGCTAATTGACGGGTAACCTCACCGCGAGCGGCCTCTTGATCAAACACCAAGCCAGCAATGCTAATTGCAATAATTAACAGTGGCGCAAGCGAAAATACCGTGTAATAGGCCAAGGCAGCCCCAAGCCGTGGCACTTTGTCATCGCCCCACTCTTTAAATGTTTGTTTAAATAAATTAATAATACTTGGCTGCATAGCTGCCCCCTGCTGATGGATTGGTTAATTCGTGCTCAACCAAGCAATTGCAACTCGTATACCACGAATGGGGCTAGAGGAAAAGGGGCAGCTTACAAGATTTTAACGTTCCCTCACCCCAACCCCTCTCCCACTGCGGCGGGCGAGGGGTGTTTGGTTTGGTGATTCCTCATCATCACATTTGCAACCTTGGTATCTTCATACTGCGGCAGGCGAGGGGCGTTTGGTTTAGTGGTTCCTCCTCGCCTGTTGAGTGGGCGAGGAGGTGAAGGCATGTAATTCATTGCCAACCCAATCAACCATTCTCCTTTGCGCTATCTTCTATGTTCTTATTTGCCTTCATAATTCATCCCTCATCCTTCATCGTTCATATTGGTGAGCATGCTATAATTGAGACTGATGTTTCAAAAGGGTTGAGTATAGATGTCGTCGCAAGCGTTATATCGAAAATGGCGGTCGCAGACCTTCGATGATTTGGTGGGCCAAAGCCATATTGTGCAAGCCTTGCGCAATGCTATTGCCGCCAATCGCATTGGCCATGCCTATTTATTTACTGGGCCGCGTGGGGTTGGCAAAACCAGTGCTGCACGGATTCTCTCCAAGGCGGTCAATTGCGAGCAAAGCGATCCGCGTTTGCGGCCTTGTGGCGAGTGCAGCACCTGCCGCGCAATTGCCGAAGGTCGGGCCGTCGATGTGATTGAGATGGACGCTGCCTCGCATACCAGCGTTGATGATGCCCGCGAAATTATCGAAAAAGTGCAATTTCGCCCAACCCAATTTCGCAAAAAAGTCTATGTGATCGACGAAGTGCATATGCTGAGCACCGCTGCCTTCAATGCGTTGCTCAAAACCCTCGAAGAACCACCTGACCATGCCATGTTTATTTTGGCGACGACTGAATTTCACAAAGTGCCAGCGACGATTCTTTCGCGCTGTCAGCGCTTTGTGTTCAATCGCCATACGATTGCTAACACAATTGCCCACCTCGAATGGGTCGCTGGCGAAGAAGGCGTTTTCCTTGAGCCTGGCGTGGCTGAGGCGGTGGCACGCGCAGCAACTGGCTCGATGCGCGATGCCATGAGCATCCTTGACCAGTTAATGGGCTATGGCGAACCGCAAATTCCATTGACTCGGGTGCAAAGTTTGCTGGGGGCAACCGCCTCGCGCGAGGTCGAAACCTTAGTCGCCGCCTTTGCCGCCGAAGATGTGGCCGCGGCATTAAGCGTGATCAACACGATTGCCGACCAAGGCGCTGATTTACGTCAATTCACCCGCGATGTGGTGAGCTACTTACGCGGCCTGATGTTGCTTAAATCGGGCGGAGCCGCCGATTTGCTTGATGTTGGGCACGACGTGTTGGCTACCATGCAAAGCCATAGCCAACAACTGGCCTTGGCAGCGATTTTGGCGTGGCTCAAAATTTTCAGCGGACTCGATCATCAACTACGCACTACGCCCTATGGTCAATTGCCCTTAGAAATGGCGGTTGTTGAAGCCTTGGTTGTGCCAGTGCCAGCTGCGGTGGCTGCACCAAGCCCAGTTCGCGGCACGGTGGCTCCGATAACGCGCCCGAATCCGGCGGTTGCACGCCCAGCTGAGCCAGCACCTGTCCAACGCCAAACCCCAACGCCAAGTGTGGTTACGCCACGCCCAGTCGAGCAACCAGTCGTTGAGCAACCACCACAGGCCGAACCAACGCCAGTGCCAGTTGCTGCTGTAGCAGCTCAACCAATGCCCGAAGCCGAGCAACATATCGTTTTGGCTGAATCGGAAATTTTGTTGGCCGAGGTCGAGGCGGTTTGGCTGCAAGTGATCGAAGATCTCAAGCCCTACAATCCGCGCTTGCAAGCGGTGCTCAAAAGCTGCGAACCATTGGCGCTTGAAGACAACACCTTGGTGATCGGCACACCCTCGCCATTCCATACCAAACAACTCGACGACCAAACCCAACGCCGGTTGATCGAAGATTTACTGGCCAAAGCGGTGAATCGGCAGATGTTTGTGCGCGGCGAAGAAGCCAACCGCGATCAGCAAAATCGTGCCCGTGATGCTCGTCGCCAGCGCGAAGAGATCATGAAAGATCATGTGGTCAAGGCTGCCCGTAATATTTTCGATGCCCGCATTGTCGGCGTGCAAGAGGATGGCAGCTAAATTTTAGGGCTTTATTTTGAATCGAGTTCGATGCGTATCCACTAATCGAACTTTTCTAGGGTACAGGGGGAAACCCAAGATCATAGGTTTTCCGCTGTGAACCACGGATCGAATGGTTCATCAAAGGCTGGTTGCCTATCACCAGTTGTACTTGAGGGGGTGCCGGGGGATTAAAGCCCC